>NZ_JBVVPS010000023.1:110131-117924 GCF_055811355.1 Bradyrhizobium sp. WSM4873
GCGTTCAGCGTCGCCGCCGTGCCATAAACGGTTGCGCCCGACGCTGGCGCTACAACCGTGTCATTGCCGGTGGTAAGAGTGTAGTCTGTCATGGCGAGCCCCCTGAAAATGCAACTTTATAGTGTGTCTACAAGGGGCGCCGTCTCAAAGAAATGGCTGAAAGCTGTGGGTATTGAAAATAATTGCTGTTTCGCTCGGCAGCGGACGAGGCTGAGTTATCGACACCGGCGCCCTGGCCGCTTCGGAGACCTCTCTCCGAATCCAACCGATATCCGCACTTGAGCCCTCTACGCCGTGAACGCGCTTCACCGGGGGAACGGCGGTAGGGTCCCTAATTAGAGACTATAGAAGCGATCGACGAAGCTGAAAATCTTGCTCCGCGTTCATTCGTATAGCCCAATTTGGCGAGCTCATCGGCGACCTCACGCAATGAGCGCTGGTGACCCTTCGGCGATCGCCGCCGTAGACGCTTTGCTGTGGCAACCAGCTTTGGGTTTCGCTCCGCCCAGCTCTTCCGGCCTTCAACCTTTCCGACCGCCTCACGCTTGCGCTGACGCGCAGCGCGCAACTTCGCCATCACTTGGCGCACTAACACCGCCGTTGGTGTGTCCTCGATGAAGAAGTCTGGCGAACTCGCGGGAATTAGCGTGATGCCGAGGCTGCGGAGATGATCTGTCCCGCGAGTTGGACCGCCAAGTCTCGCGCAAAGCGATCTGGGCTTTCGACCAAGATGGTCCTGACACCGTTGCCGGCGATGCGGTCGAGCATCGCCGCCAAACCCGGCCGCTCTGCGATCGGGTCTGCACCGCTGACCGCCGCGTCGTAGAACTCGCCGACAAGATCGTACCCGTTGGAGTTGGCGAAGATTTCGATTGCAGCGCGCTGTCGGCGATCACCGTCCTTGTCGGCACCAACGTTTGCCGCTGACGAGGTTCGTAGATATGCAACGGCTTCCACCAGTTTTGTTTTTCGGTTCATAGGCTTAGGCCCCCGTTGTGTACGGATTTCTTGAGAATGCCGTCGCCACTTTCTGTGATGGCAAGACCGATAAAGGGCAGGTCGACGGAACGGGGCTCCTCCAAACTCGATCTATCAGCGTATTGAACTCTTTAGCAAATTTCCACTAGCGGCGAGGTTCGTTACGATCTGCTACGGTGCGAACCTACGTATTGCCAACCCGGAAGTTCATGGCCCCGTGGAGACGTGCCTAAGCTGAACTAGCACCGGGCTGTCGGGATGGATCAGGTGGCGGTTGAGCTTGGCTTGGCCGTCGTCCATAGCGCCGCCATTAGCAATAGCTGTTCAACGGTCCTGGCGAAGACTACGTTGTTGTGATCAAAGCCTTCGTCATGCTGGCAAGCCAGAAAGAAACCCTCAGCCGCCTCGACAGGAGAGGGAGGGGACTCAGCCAGCATCGACCTCCGTCACTCATCCCGCTTTCCTGGATGGCTCGGTCCCATCTTCGATGAGCGGCATGTCGAGGCTTGCGATCTCCGGCATCGCCTTGCCGGCGATGGCCTGCAGGTCGCCAACCATGCCGACCGTCGAGTCGATTACCGATAGGATCTGGGTTTCGCGCTTAGCCCACTGGCGAACCATGAACTTGCGCTCGCTGTCCAGGTCCTTGCGCATGTCGTTGAACTTCTCGACGATGGCTTCTACCCGTTGCCTGAACTTGTTGCCGGTCAGGTAGTGATAGACGTGCTCCATCTTGGTCTGCTGGCCCTGCTGAACTAAGCGGGAGTTGCTAACGTCAATCAGCGCTTGCCGAAGGGCGACGGCCACCGGCAACGCGCAGCGGGGATGGGCAACCCATACGCCGTCCATCAGATCGAACTGCTCGATGTGCTTAGGAAGGGCGTGAGAGATGATGAGGGCCACGTCAGCCCCCGATCGCCGTTGATCGTCGCGCAGCTTTGCGAGCCACCCATCGCTCCAGGCCTTGGTGCGCTTGGTTTCCCAGAGGATAATGCCCGCGGGCTGACCGACCGCGCCATTGACCTGCTGGATCACGTCCGCACCGAGCTCGCCTTTGCCGACGGGCTCAATTGATCGGTTGGGAAACGCCCGCGCAACAATTCCTCAAGCTCGAGCTCCAGGACCTCACCTTGCGATTGCTGCGAGCCTTGCTCGGCCTTGCGTTTCAGCTCCTCGATGGTCCGCGCCATCGACTCGATGGTATGGTCCTTCTCGGCAACCCGCAATCGCGCCGCCTCGTCGGCCTCCTGCCGGGCCTTGACGTGGATCTGATCGACAGAGGCCTGCACCCGCTTTTCAACCGTAAGGTCGAGCTCGCGCTTTTCGTCATCAAGGGCACGCTGCTTGCGCATCAGCTCGGCTTGTTGCTGCTGTGCTTCAGCGAGTTTGACGTTGTTGGATTCTAGGCTCTTGCGCAGTTCCGCCGCTTCCTCGACCTTGGCCTGCAGCTCGGCCGCAGCCGCCTCCCGCGCCTTCTTTCCCTCGGTAGCGACCAGCTGGCTCCGCTCGGCCGCAAGTCGCTGCTTAATTTGGTCGTCGATCGCCTCGCGGTCCTTCAGGACCTGTTCGCGCTCCTGCCGCAGGGCCTCGGTCTTCCGAGTAATTTCCGCATCCTTGGCGGCCAACTGCTCCTGGAAACGCTGCCGGGTCTCCGCGAGGAGGGGGGCCGCCAGTGACTCGGTAAGCCGGATTTCATGGTTGCAATTCGGGCACTGTAGGGTGGGCTCAGGCGCGGTGCCGGCCGCGGTCGCTTTAAAGCTCATGAGTCCTCCCTCTGGTTCCTCGCGCTCACGCTGCCGGAATAAACGTGATCCGCCCAGCTTCGCCGCGCTTGCGATGCGGCTTTACCGTGATTTCCACATCCTGGTCGAAGGCTGTAAGCATGCACATCAGCTTTTCCACTGAAACCAGCGTGAATTGCCCACGGAGTACCTTGGACAGTTCCGGCTGCTTCATGTCCACCAGCTTTGGCGCATCTACCTGGGTGATCTCCCACTCGGCGATTAGCCGCTTTAACTGCATCACTAGTGCAGCTTGAAGCTGATGCTCCTCGGCATCGGGCAGGCCGAGATCAGCAAAAATGTTTCCCGAGCCCTTGGTGTGGGCGGGCAGCTTATTCTTGGTGCTCATCATTGCTCTCCCTTTGTTGCCTTGTGAAAGGCCTCGGCTTTGCGCAAGCGCTGCCGGACCAGGCCTATGTGCCGTTGCGGGGTCGCAATCCCGCTGGTGGGGTTTCCGGAATGCGTGAAGGACATACAGGACGCCCTCCAACCATGTTGTGTAGACGGTCCGATACGTACCGCCGTCAAAGTTGTCGCGAATCTCTAAAAGCCCGCCAAAGACAGGCGAGGGGACGGGGACTCTAGTGGACTGCGAAGAAATTTTGCTGATCCTGGTGCCAAGTCAGCCGGCAACCTCGACCCACAGACCAACACTCCCGCCGGCAATCGGTTGGTGTCTAAATACAGCCAATGACTTTCGTAGCATGCGGAGCATCGCTCTATTGAAAGTTGTGCCGCGGTCGGTGAGAATGTGCCGAGGGGAGGGGCCATGGTTTTCAAATTCAGTGATACCGCGCCTTTGGGCGACAATTTTGCAGCATACAGTGCAGAGCTCGAGCAGTTGGACGCAACGCTTGGACCTGTTCTAGCGACCCGCCTTAATGACCTCGCCGCCTGTGCGGAGCCGGCCCTGATTTGGGACGAGCTTCTCGCTGCGCTAGCGAAAACGCCGAAGGCACCATGAGCGGCTGGTTTCTGGAACGCCTCGAGATCGAGGGTGTGCGCGGCATCAACAATGAGGGTGATCCTCTGGTGTTGAGTTTCGCGCACGATGCCGTCAACTCCGTTTCCGCGCCCAACGGCGTCGGCAAGAGCTCGATCTTTGACGCACTCACATACGCATTGCGCAAGAAGATTCCGAAGCTCGACGAGTTGCCGGCGACGGAAAGCGGCGGTTCTTACTACCTGAACCGCTTCCATTCAAAAAACACGGGAACGATCCGTTTGTCAGTGCGGCCAGACGGCGGAGGGGCGCCTGTTTCGCTCACCATAACCCGCAACGCCCTCGGCGTTCGCAAGGTGACTTCCCCAGCCAACATCGACGGCGAGAAGCTTCTGGAATCCCTCAACCGCGATTTCGTCCTGCTCGACCACAAGACGCTGCAGTCCTTCATCGATGATAAGGCCCTCGACAGGGGGCGAGCCTTTGCGGGCTTGCTTGGACTCGCCGCATACTCGACCCTGCGTCAGATACTGCAAGGGCTTGCCAACACGCGAGCCTTCAACAACCACTTCGAGGTTAAAGTCCTGACCCAACAGGAAACCTCCTTGAAGGCAACGATTGCCAAGCAGCAGGCTGAGGCGGTCGCGGCGTTTCAGTTGCTGACGCAGGCCTCCCTCCATGAGCAGAAGGATCACGCGGCAGCGGTCGCAAAGGCCCATGACGCGTTGCACCAGATCGCGGTTCTCATGCCGCACTGCGCCGGCAAGGGCTTTGCCGATATAGCACTCGACGACTGCGTGGAGTCGATCAAGAAGGCCGAAGGAGGCGATGGTCCGGCGCGCCTGGCTGCGTTGCGAGGCCAGGAGACCACGTACACAAGCCAAATCTCGATGGGACCGACCGATGGGGACCATCAGCAATTGCTCGCGCTCGCGCAACAGCGCGACACTGCGCTGTCGAAAACCGCTGGCCGGCTGCTGAAGGATCTATACGCCGCGAGCCGCGCCGTCCTTGTGGATGACGGTTGGCCGAACAAGAACAAGTGTCCGGCTTGCGAGCATGAGGGCTCCGGACCTCTGCTACCCGGCTTAGATGTACGTCTGGCCGCATTCCACGAGCTCGAGGACTGCACGGTCAACATCGACAGCGAATGGCAGGCCAAGTCCTGGGGCCATATGCGCAAGCTGGAAGAAGCTCACGCCGTCGGGGACGAGAAGCTCCTCTTCGCTACGCTTGCCCACAGGGCTGAATTGGCTCTAACGGCGGCCGACGTTGCAGATCTTTGGACTTGGCGAAACACGTTGATCGACCGAGCGTCGGCGGCCCTCCAGGACACAAAGACCAAACGCGAGGCGCTGGAGAAGGAACTTCCGGCGTCCCTCGTTGCGGTTACGACCGCAGTTGAGGCCGCCAGACGCCTGCAGAAGGCATGGAATGAAATCGAAGGCGCGCAGGCCTCTCTCAAGAAAGTCATCGGCAAGCTTGCGGCCATCATGCGGATCAAGACCTTCCTAGACCGGGCGAGTGAGACCTTCGCTACCGCGGAGGCGGATCTTTCCAAGCGCCGGTTGGCCGCCGTCGAGCCCCTGTGTCAGAAGTTCTTCGGCTCGATCATGTACCAGCCTGTCAAGCCGTCGCTGGCCAAAGCCGATGGTGCCGAGGCTCTTTCTATCGGTCTGTCCGAGTTTTTCACGCTTAAGAACGTGTCCGCGCAGGCGCTCCTCTCTGAGAGCTTCCGCAACGCGTTTGCCGTGTCGGTCTACCTGGCGGCGGCGACGCTTTATGGAGGCGAGCCAAGGTTCGTGGTTCTGGACGATGTGACCTCCAGCTTCGACGCCGGGCACCAATTCCACCTGATGGAGCTCATTCGTACCCAGTTTGCGCGTCCTATGCAGGCTGATGGGCCACAAGTCATTCTCCTGAGCCATGACACCCTCCTCGAGAAGCTTTTCAACCGCAACAGCGGCCAGGGCTGGCGACATCAACGGTTGGAAGGGACAGCCCGCACGGCCGTGTTGCCGCAATCTGATGCCGTCAATCGTGTTCGTGATGCCACTTTGCGGTTCCTGCTGGCCGGCCAGATCGACGACGCGGCGCCGCGACTTCGCCAGTACCTGGAGCATCGGCTACTGGAGATCATCCAGAAAGTGAAAATCCCGGTTCCGATTGATTTCGCGCTCGACGATAACAATAAGCAGGTAGGCAATGCGGTAGCCGCGATCGAGGCGGCCGTGAAATTGCACAAGGCCGCCGGCGATCTGATCCTGGATGCAGCGCAGCAAGCGGGCCTACAGGCGCATATGGCCAGTATCACCGGCAATTTCGTGGCCCACTACGCGACGGGGGCGACCAACGCGTTCTCCAGCCCATCCTTGCAGGGCGTGATGCAAGCGATCGACACCTATGCCGAATGCTTCATGTGCGAGGATCCGCCTGGCAGCGGCATCAAGCGCTTCTACCGCTCACTGAATAGACGATGATGCGGCTTCATCGCCCCGGTTTAAGTCGGAGAATCCGCAGGTAGAATCTGAACTATGTCTACTTAGAAGGGGTGGCGACCAGCTATGTCTCCTGTCAGCGCCATGTATGTCGGCCGATCTAAGGAGTTTGAGAGGCTGAAATCTCTCCTGATTGGAGACTTTCCGCGAAGCGTCGTCGTGACGGGCCTGGGTGGGATTGGAAAGACGAGCTTTGTTCAAATGTTTGCCCACGCCGCTGCGGATTTATTTCCCGGCGGCGTTGAGTTCTTAAGCGCGCCACTCCACGAGGCCAGGGCCGCACAGCCCATTGAGCTACCGGCGCCCATCGACGCCCGATTTCTATTGGTAGTCGACGATCTCGACAGGGTGTCATGGGAAGCTCAGTCTCGGTTGATGAAGCAGCTTGACGAGGCTCACTTCCGGCATCCAAATCTTCGAAGCATCGTGATTTCGCGTGTCCAACTCGCACGTATGTCCTCCGAGCAGATCGTGTTGGGCGGCCTGGATGAGCGAGAGTTCTACCTGCTTGCTAACAACGTCGCTGAGGAGATGGGGGCGTCCCTCCAGCTGAAAGACCTTCAACTGCTGCGAGAAATCTCACAGGGGCACCCCGCAATTGTGAGTTTGGCGCTGCACGAGCTCCGCAGCGGTCGAAGCGATGCCATAGGTGAGATACTCCGTCACCTGCGAGGTTTTCGAGCAAATGGCCTTGTGGGGCCTGACGGCAGGCCGCTGAAGGGCGATTCCAAGCGGCAGGTCATTGTTGACGTCAGCACGGCCAACGATGAGATCCTCAAGCTTCTGAAGGCCAAGCCAGAAATGGTGAGGAGCCTACCGCCCCGCAAGTTTGAAGAACTGGTCGGAGAGATCCTAGCCAAGATGGGCTACGATATCACATTGACACCCGAAAAGAGGGACGGTGGATTCGACATCTATGCCGCACGAAAAGAAGGATTAGGGCAATTCCTCTATTTGGTCGAATGCAAGCGATATGCTCCTGCGCACAAAGTGGGAGTCGAGATCGTGCGATCGCTTCATGGGGTTCTTCAGGCCGAGCGAGCGACTGCTGGCGCAATCGTCACAACGTCATTCTTTACGTCAGGGGCCAAGGAATATCAGCAGCGCATTGAACACCAGATGCAGCTACACGACTACATCACGCTTCAGAACTGGATAAAAGGACTCCCGCTCACTCGAAATTAGCAGAACGAATTTCGAATATTCCATCATGTTATGCAGAACGTGCCGCAGCTTCGGCTGCCTTAGTCGGTGAAAGAATCGGTCCACACCTACGTAGGGGTGGGCTGGCGTTGCGGCCGGCAGCGGTCGGGCACCACAGGGAGGCGGATCACCGCTCCTCTGCACCAATCGCCCTAAGCGTCTGAAGTCTATATACTTCTCGACCAAAACGAAGAGCCTCTCTTATCGAAGCTACGGCCGCAAGCTACGCCTTGCCAGCGCAAGTAGGGATCTGCGTCGCTGATCGAGAATAGGCTGACGGCTCTGGAGCGGGTTTAGGCGCGGCGTGTGCGAGGTACGCCTCCGATGGGGGCCGTCTTGCGTGAGGGGTGGTAATTCGCGAAGCGTGTGACCTTAAGTCTAGCTTTAAGG
>NZ_JBVVPS010000024.1:0-117823 GCF_055811355.1 Bradyrhizobium sp. WSM4873
GCGCAGCCGGGCGCGGCGGTGCGGCAGCCGGCGGAGGCGGCGCGGGCGGATGGGGCGGTGCAGCTGCGGGCGGCGGTGCGGCCGGGCGCGCGGGCGCCGCAGGCGGCGCGGCCGCTGGCGGTCCCTTCGGCGGCTGCTTCGGTTTTCCGTCAGGGCCGGTCTCTTGTGGCTGCGCCTGTGCCACGACGAGCGGCGCCGCGCCTTGCGCATGCGATGCGGAGCTTGCGAATTGCATCGCGGTCAGAGCCGTGGTGGCAAGCAGCACGAAACGAAGATTAGTCATGATGGTGAACTTCCCCGGAAGGTTCTTTGACGAAGTGTTGGGATGAACAGCTACGCGTTAGGCCGGATTGTGGCGGACGCAGCGGACGCGGCCCGATTTATTTCTGCACGCAAATCACCTCACTATGGTGACGTTCATTGCGCATTCAGACGCAGGTTGCAATTGCCTTGGATGTGATGCGTCGCCTCATGCGCGATCCCGCGGCGGACTTGCGTCCGTCGCGGGATTCGGCGTGAGCGGTCCGTTCGGTCCGCGTGATGGAATCTCTTCGGGCATGCGGCCCGGCAATTCGTCGGGCGGCGCTGGCGAGCCGGGCTCGCGCACCGGCGGCGCGATTTCAGGCTGCGGATTGCCCGGCGGAATCCCCGGTGGCGGCTCGGTGGGCGTGGCCGGTGTCGAAGGTGGAATCTCGGGCGGCTCGATCGGCATTACATCGAGACCTTGCGGTTGTCGCCGAGATCGGGCCGCGTGTTCGTCACCGCCGCGGCCGCCATCTTCACATAGGAGATTACGGTGCCGGGCGAGTCCCAGAACTCGGCATCGTCAGGCGTGATCTTGAGCACGCGGATGTTGGGATCTTCCGCAGAATCCCACCACGCCTTGGCCGGTGTCGAGAACAGCTCCTTGATCTTCGCACGGTCATTGGAAACGACAGCGGTGCCGGTCAGCGACACGTATTTCTGGCTGCCCGCATCCGCGAACGACAGGTTGATCGACGGATTGCGCGCGATCTCCTCGTCCTTGTGACGCCGCGCGTCGGTGAGGAAATATATCGTGTCCGCGTTGCGATCGAGATAGGCGCTCATCGGTCGCGCGCGGAGCTTGTCGCCATCGCGCGTCACCAGCATCGCGAATCCGATCGTCTTCATCAGATCCCACACGCGATCCAAATCGCCGTCGATATCGCGGGCATTGTCGTTGGCCATGTCGTGCTCCTTCTTGCAAGGGACGACAACGGCGCGTGCGGAACGAGGTTCCGGCCGAAGAATGGAACTTGTCTATTCCGGTGCGTGGCAAACCGCCTCGATGTTGTGTCCGTCAGGGTCGAGCACGAAGGCGCCGTAATAGGTCGGATGATAATGCGCCCGGATGCCCGGCGGCCCGTTGTCGCGCCCGCCCGCCGCAATCGCCGCGTCGTAGAACGCATCCACCGTGGCGCGGTCCTTCGCCAGAATCGCGACATGTACCGGCTTGTTCAGCGCGCCCTCGCCGCCGATCCAGAAATCCGGCTTGCGGTCGGCGCCGAAGCCCGCGGCCGGATCGTGTCCGGTCTGCTCCTGGGTGACCTCCATGATCAGGCTGTAGCCGAGCGGCGCCAATGCCTTGGCGTAGAACGCCTTGGCACGCTCATAGTCGGAGACCGGGAAGCCCATATGGTCGATCATCGTAACCTCCGTCGTTCATGGTCAGCGCGACAGAAACGTATTGCTCCGTGACTTGCGCGCAACCACAAAGCCGCGCGCGACCATGTCAGCGATACAATCGTCCCGCCATTCCTTTTGCGACAGATGCTCGATCACCACCGCGCGCGGCCAGAGCGATTGCGGCGCGTCGCGGAAGAATTCGATCAGCACGCGATCCTCAAAGCCCTCGACGTCGATCTTCAACGCGTCCACCTTGGTGACGCCGGCTTCGTCGAGAATGCGCGTCAACCGCAGCGAGGGAACCTTGATGGCCTCCGCGCTGGCGGTGCCGGTGACGACATGCGTGGCGCCGAGATTGCCGCCCCCGCTCTCGATCATCAGTTCGCCGTCGCTGTCGCCGGCAGCCGCCTGCACCAGGCGCACTTGCGTCGCTTTCGACGCGGCCTGGTTGAACGAGAGCCGTCCAAAGGTCATTGGATGCGGCTCGATCGCGACCACTTTGCCTGATGGGCCGACCTGTCGCGCCATCACCAGCGCAAAGGTGCCGACATTGGCGCCGACGTCCACGAATACGCCACCCGCCGGGGTGTGCTGGCGCAGGAAGTCGAGCTCGTCGAGATTGTAATCGGGATTGAACAGCGCACCGCGCTCGGTCGCGCTGCCCTGGTGATAGAAGCGAAACGACGCGCCCTGGTACTCCACGTCGACGGGACCGCCGCGCAGCAGGTTCACCAATCGCGACAGCCACGGCCGGAACGCGCCGCGCTTCAGCCCCGACTGTGCCGCGAGGCGAATGATCGCGGCCTGCGCCGGGTTCGGCGCAAACGCGCCAAATGGCGCGGACGAAGGGGCATTGTCGTTCGGCAAGTCAAAGTCCTCGTTGCAAGCGGCGCATGCATAGCCGGATTCGCCGGGGACTCCAATCGTTCACGAGAGGCCGGTAGCCCGAATGGAGCGTAGCGTAATCCGGGGGTCTTGCCGCGCGGACAGACTTTCCCGGATTGCGCTGCGCTCCATCCGGGCTACAGGTCAGGCCGCCTTTTTCGGAGCCTTGCGCTGGCGCAGGAAGCGGCCGAGCAGCTTGCGCTTGCCCTTGCGCGGGATCAGGTCGATGTCGCTGACGAGTTTTGCGCCGCCCTTGCGGCGCTCCAGCACGATCTTGCGGCTGTGGAATGCCTCCAGCTCGACACGGTGCGCGACGCTGACGATGGTCGCTTTCGGCAGCTCGTCGGTGACCATCTTCATCATCTTGTCCTGGCTCTTCTCGTCGAGCGCCGAGGTCGCCTCGTCGAGCACGACGATATCAGGGTTGTGCAGCAACAGCCGCGCGAAGGCGAGGCGCTGCTTCTCGCCGCCGGACAAGGTCTGGTCCCACGGTGCTTCTTCCTCGATCTTCTCCTTGAGATGGTCGAGGCCGACCTTGTGCAGGGCCTCGCCGATCTCCTCGACGGTCCAGTCGTCTTCCGCGCCGGGATAGGCAACCGCGCGGCGCAAGGAGCCCGAGGGAACGTAGGGTCGCTGCGGCAGCATGAACAGCCGCCGGTCGGGATGGAAATTGACGCTGCCGCCACCCCATGGCCAGAGCCCGGCGATGGCGCGCACCAGCGTGCTCTTGCCGGTGCCGGATTCGCCGGCCACCAGCAGCCGCTCGCCACGCTCGATCACCACCTCGGTCTCGCCGACCACGGCGGTGCCGTCATCGAGTGTGACGGAGAGATCCTTCAGCTCCAGCATGGCGTCGTTGCTGGTCTCGCCGCGCTTGATGCGGCCGATTCCGTCGCCCTGCTCGGCGCGCTCGAGGCCGTCGAGCGACATCATCAGCGAGGCGATGCGGCGCGCGCAGGCATTCCAGTCGGCGAGCCGCGGATAATTGTCGACCAGCCAGCCGAACGCGCTCTGCACGATGGTGAAGGCAGAAGCCGCCTGCATGACCTGACCCAGCGTCATGCTGCCATCGAGGAATTTTGGGGCACAGAGCAGGAGAGGGACCACGGGAGCAACAAGACTCGATCCCTGCGACACCAGCGTGGTGCGCATGTGCTGACCCGCCAGCCGCGCCCATTGCCGCAGCACGTTGGTGAAATTGCGGTCGATGCCGTCGCGCTCTTCTTCCTCGCCGCCGAGCAGCGCGATGCTCTCGCCGTTCTCGCGCACGCGCGTCAGCGTGTAGCGGAAATCGGCCTCGGCCTGGTTCTTGTCCTCGGAGACCTGCACGAATTGACGGCCGATCACCAGGATCGAGCCCGATGCGATTCCTGCATAAAGCATCGCGGCGATCACCAGAAAGCCGGGGATGGTCACCGACGATCCCGCAAGCGTGACGGTGAGCGCGCCGCCGATGGTCCAGAGCACGACGATGAAGGTCGCGGCCGACAGCAGCGCGGACGTCACGCCGGCGAGGAAATCCACCGGCGAATCGGTCGCGACGCGCAGATCCTCCGCGATCCGGTATTCCGGATTCTTGTGGTCGCCGCTGACGAGATTGAGCTGGTAATAGCGGCCGTTGCCAAGCCAGCGCGTCAGCACGCTGGCCGTCAGCCACGCCCGCCAGCGCCGCTGGATGCCCATGCGCGCGAACACCTGCGCCACGCCGAGCACGATGCTGCCGATCGCGAGCGGGAAGAACACTGCGGTGAGATGGAAAACGGTGGACGCCTCGCGCTTCTCGATCGCGTCGAAGATCGCCCGATTCCAGACATTGATGCCGTATTGGAAGCCTACGGTCAGGACGATCAGCACGCCGAGGCCGATGGAGTAGAGCCACGCCAGCCGGTCGCCGTTGCGGCCCCAGAAGCCGCGCGCGCTGATCCAGAAGCGGGTGAGGAGATAGTCCTTGCGGGCCTGCTCGGCCTCTTCGGGCGATAGCTCCGGGTCGGGTTCGACCCGCTCGGGCGGCGGCGGATCCACTTCCTCCCCGGTCTCGCCGACGATTTCGACAATGGGCGGCTTCTTGCCCGCTTCACGCTTTCTGGCCGGCTTTTGCATGGCCGGATAACGCAAGAGAAATCAAAAGGTTCCCGCCGGTTCCCAGCGTCAGCTCATTCGGCGGCGCCGTCGCGCACCCGGCGCCGTGCGATCCGGTGCAGCACGCGCGACAGCTGATCGATCGCATAGGGCTTCTGCACGAACTCGAAATCGATCTTGCCATCCTGGGACAGCGCCTCGCTGTAGCCGGTGGTCAGCACGACCGGCACGCCGATGCCGCGGTCGCGGACCGCCTGCGCGAGATCGAGCCCGGTCATGCCGGGCATCACGATGTCGGAGAAAACGACATCGAAGCGATCGGAATCCAGGACCAGCTCGGCGAGCGCATCGGTTGCGTTGTCGACCAGCGTGATGCTGTAGCCGAGCTCGGTGAGGCCGTCGGCCGCGAAATTGGCGAGCTCGATATTGTCCTCGACCAGCAGCACCGACATGCCGCTGCCGGCCATGGCCGGGGCCGTGTTCGGTGCCTGCCGCTGCGGCAGCAAATGCGGCGCCACGCGCGGCAGATAGAGCGAGAAGGTGCTGCCGTGGCCGACCTCGCTGGTGACTGTCACCTCGCCGCCGGACTGGCGGGCGAAGCCGAACACTTGGGACAGCCCGAGACCGGTGCCGTGGCCGACCTGCTTGGTGGTGAAGAACGGCTCGAAGATGCGCTCGAGCCGCGTAGCCGGAATGCCGATGCCGGTGTCGCTGACGGCAATGCCGACGAAGCCGTGTTTGCCAGCAAGATCATGGCTGCCTGAAAGATCAGGGTTGCCCGACACCGGAGCCCGCATGTCCGCAATGGTCGCCGCGGCCTCGACCTTGAAAACGATCCTGCCCTTGCCGTGCATGGCATCGCGCGCATTGGTCGCCATGTTGATCAACGCCGTCTCGAACTGGCTCGCATCGGCATTGATGAGGCAGGGTTCGGCTGGCAGCCGCATCGCGATGTCGATCGCGGGCCCGAGCAGTGTCGCGAGCATGTCGTGCAGCGACTGCAGCCGCGCGCCGACGTCGAACACTTCCGGCTTCAAGGTCTGGCGCCGTGCAAAGGCGAGCAGCTGCGAGGTCAGCTTGGCCGCGCGCCCGACCGCGTCGGCGATGGCGGTGATGTAGCGCTGGCGCCGCTCCTCGCTCAGCTGCGGCCGGTTCAGCAGGTCGACCGAGGCGCGAATCACGGTCAGGAGATTGTTGAAGTCGTGCGCGACGCCGCCGGTGAGCTGGCCGAGCGCCTCCAGGCGCTGGCTGTGCTTGAGCGCCTCCTCGGCTTCGCGCCGCGCGGCGGCCTCGGCCTGGAGATGCTGGGTGCGCCGGAACGCGAACGCCAGCAGCAGAAACAGCAGCGCGGTGGCGGGAATGCCGAACACCAGATGCTGGCCCATGGTGGCGAACCAGCGCGCGCGGATTGCCGAGGTCACCAACCCCGCGCTGACATAGATCGGGTATTCGGCGATGCGTCGGTAGCCGATGCGCCGCTCGACCCCGTCCGATGGCCAGGCGATGGTGATGAGGCCATGCTCGGGGTGAGCTGCGATGCTGCGGCCGACCGGCCCGTTGGGATCGAGCCTGAGGTCGCGATCCAGCCGCGGAAGATGCGCCAGCACCACGCCGTCGGTGCGTGCCATCGCGAGGAAGCTGCCGGGATCGGAGCCGATCCGGGCATAAAAGCTCTCGAAATATTCCGGCAGAACAGAGGCCTGGATCACGCCGATGAAGCTGCCGTCGTCGGAGCCGCGGCGGCGGCTGACCCCGAAGAAGCGCGCGCCCTGATAAGGCTGGCGCGGCGTCAGGGGAACACCGATGTAGCTGCCGATGCTCTGGTCGACATGGGCGGCAAAGTAGTCACGATCCGCAAAGCTCTGCGCCGGCGGCGGCGAGGCGAGGCTGTTGACCAGCGACTTTCCGTCCGCGTCGAAGATCCATGCCGATTTGAGCTGCGGTAGCGAATCGGTCAGCTGCTTCAGGCGGCGGTGCAGGGCCGGTTCGCGCGAGCGGATGATGTCGTCGGGCATGCCGCGCACCACCTCGTTGATCTCGGCAAGGCTGCGGTCGATGGTCTCGAACACCTTGAGCGCATGCTCATGCGCGACATCGAGGGTGCGCTCGATCTCGCGGTCGGCGATGTCTTTGGTCGAGGTGTAGGAGATCGACGCGGCGATCGCGAACAGCGCAATCGGCAGCGCCAGGGACGCAGCCATCATCCACTGCAGCAATCTCAGCGAATTGCGTTGTGCGCCCTGCACGGTCGCTCCGGTCCCACACCGGAGAGCTTACTTGAATTTCGCGCCGGGAAGGAAGCGGCTCGTGACGGGAACCAGAGATTGCAACCCGCGGGCGTGCGCGCGCAGGGGCGGAGCAAAATCTACTCGAACACGCGCCCGCCGTAGAATGCCCCGGCCATTCCGGCCGGGGATCGCAGCATGAATGACGCCTAGATCTGGCGCTCGACCATCTTGAGCTTGAGCTCGGCGATGGCCTCCGCCGGGTTGAGGCCCTTCGGGCAGGCCTTGGCGCAGTTCATGATGGTGTGGCAGCGATAGAGGCGGAACGGGTCCTCGAGATTGTCGAGCCGCTCGCCGGTTGCCTCATCCCGCGAATCCGATACCCAGCGGTTGGCCTGGAGCAGCGCGGCGGGACCGAGATAGCGCTCGCTGTTCCACCAATAGCTCGGGCATGAGGTCGAGCAGCACGCGCAGAGGATGCACTCGTAGAGGCCGTCGAGCTTCTCGCGGTCCTCGTGGCTCTGCTTCCATTCCTTCTGCGGCGTCGGCGAGGTCGTCTTCAGCCACGGCTCGACCGAAGCGTACTGCGCGTAGAAATTCGTGAGATCGGGGATGAGGTCCTTCACGACAGGCTGGTGCGGCAGCGGATTGATCTTCACCGCGCCGTCCTTCACGTCGTGCATCGAGCGGGTGCAGGCCAGCGTGTTCTGGCCGTCGATGTTCATCGCGCAGGAGCCGCAGACGCCTTCGCGGCAGGAGCGGCGGAAGGTCAGCGACGGGTCGATGTTGTTCTTGATCCAGATCAGGCCGTCCAGCACCATCGGCCCGCAATCATGGGTATCGACGTAATAGGTGTCGACGCTCGGAGTCTTGCCGTCGTCCGGATTCCAGCGATAGACGCGGAACTCGCGAGTTTCAGTCGCGCCCGCGGGCTTCGGCCAGGTCTTGCCGCCGCTGATCTTTGAGTTCTTCGGAAGTGCGAATTCAACCATTTCGATAAAGCTTTCGCTGTTCGCTCAGTACACGCGCGCCGTTTAGTAAACGCGAGCTTTGGGCGGAATGTACTGGACGTCGTTGGTCATGGTGTAGTCGTGAACCGGGCGGTACTCGATCTTGACCTTGCCGGAATCTTCCAGCCAGGCCAGCGTGTGCTTCATCCAGTTCTTGTCGTCGCGCTCGGAGAAGTCCTCGCGGGCATGAGCGCCGCGGCTCTCGGTGCGGTTGGCGGCCGAGTTCATCGTCACCACCGCCTGCGCGATCAGATTGTCGAATTCGAGCGTCTCGATCAGGTCGGAATTCCACACCAGCGAACGGTCGGACACGGCGATGTCGGTGATGCCGCTGTGGACCTTCTCGATCAAATTCTGGCCTTCGCTCAGGATGTCGCCGGTCCGGAACACCGCGCAATTGTTCTGCATCACGTGCTGCATGCCTTCGCGCAGCTTCGCGGTCGGCGTGCCGCCGGAGGCGTAGCGGTAGTGGTCGAGCCGGCCGAGCGCCAGGTCGGACGAGTTCGCCGGCAATTCCGGCTGGCTGGCGTTCGGGGTGAGCTTCTCGGCCAGGCGCAGCGCCGCGGCGCGGCCGAACACCACGAGGTCGATCAGCGAGTTGGAACCGAGGCGGTTGGCGCCGTGCACGGAGACGCAAGCGGCTTCGCCGATCGCCATCAGGCCGGGGATGATGGCGTTGTCGTCGCCGTCCTTCTTGGTCAGGACTTCGCCGTGATAGTTCGTCGGGATACCGCCCATGTTGTAGTGCACGGTCGGCACGATCGGGATCGGCTCGCGCGTCACGTCGACATTGGCGAAGATCTTTGCGGATTCCGAGATGCCCGGCAGGCGTTCGGCCAGAACCGCGGGATCGAGATGGTCGAGATGAAGGAAGATGTGGTCCTTCTTCTTGCCGACGCCGCGGCCTTCGCGAATCTCGATGGTCATCGCGCGCGAGACGACGTCACGCGAGGCCAGATCCTTGGCGGAGGGCGCATAGCGCTCCATGAAGCGCTCGCCCTCGGAATTGACGAGATAGCCGCCTTCGCCGCGCGCACCTTCGGTGACGAGACAGCCGGAGCCGTAGATGCCGGTCGGGTGGAACTGCACGAACTCCATGTCCTGCATCGGCAGGCCGGCGCGCAGCACCATGCCGCCGCCATCGCCGGTGCAGGTGTGCGCCGAGGTGCAGGACGCATAGGCGCGGCCATAGCCGCCGGTCGCCAGAATCACGGACTGGGCGCGGAAGCGGTGCAGCGTGCCGTCGTCGAGCTTGAGCGCGATGACGCCGCGGCAGGTGCCCTGGTCGTCCATGATCAGATCGATGGCAAAGAACTCGATGAAGAACTCGGCCGCGTGGCGCAGCGACTGGCCGTACATCGTGTGCAGCATGGCGTGGCCGGTGCGGTCGGCGGCGGCGCAGGTGCGCTGCGCCTGGCCCTTGCCGTAGTCCATCGTCATGCCGCCGAACGGACGCTGGTAGATCTTGCCGTCTTCGGTGCGCGAGAACGGCACGCCCCAGTGCTCGAGCTCGTAGACCGCCTCGGGCGCGTTGCGCACCATGTATTCGATCGCGTCCTGGTCGCCCAGCCAGTCCGACCCCTTCACGGTGTCGTACATGTGCCAGCGCCAGTCGTCCTTGTGCATGTTGCCGAGAGACGCCGAGATGCCGCCCTGCGCCGCGACGGTGTGCGAGCGGGTCGGAAACACCTTGGTGATGCAGGCGGTGCGGAGGCCGGCTTCGCTGCAGCCGACCACGGCGCGCAAGCCCGCGCCGCCGGCGCCGACCACGACGACGTCGTAGGTGTGGTCTTCGATCGGATAGGCCTTGCCGTTGGTGGCGGGAGCGCCGTTGGCCTTGCCATTGGTATCTGTGGCCGATGTTCCGGTTGGCATGGCTTAGACTCCGGAGGAAAGTTTCAGGATCGCGTAGGTCGAGGCGAGCGCCACGGCGAACGAGAAGAAGTTGTTGAGCATGATCGAGATGAGCTTCAGCTTCTCGTTATGGATGTAGTCCTCGATCACGACCTGCATGCCGATCTTCATGTGCCAGGCGCTGGCGAAGATGAAGAGCAGCAGGATCACCGCGACCGGCAGCGAGCCGAGAATCTGTGCGGCACCGGCCTGGTTGCGGCCGAGCAGCATCATCACGATCACGATCACGGGAATCATCAGCAGCGTCATGGCGACGCCGGTGATGCGCTGGCGCCAGAAATCGGAGGTGCCCGAATGCGCCGCGCCGAGATTGCGCACGCGGCCGAGCGGGGTGCGCATGGAGGAGCCCTTCGGAGAGCCGTGGGATTCGTCGAAACTCACCGTCCCCCTCCGATCGCGTAGGCGATGATCCAGACCAGGACCGTGAGCACGATGCCACCGATCAACGCGCCCCAGGTCAACGCTTCGCGCTCATTGGCCTTGAAGCCGTAGCCGAGGTCCCAGACGAAATGCCGGATACCGCTGAGCATGTGGTGCATCAGCGCCCAGGTGAAGCCGAACACGATCAGCCGGCCGATGATGCTGCCGGTGAAGGCCTGGACGTGGCTATAGGCGGCGGGGCCCGAGGCCGCCGCAATCAGCCACCAGGCCAGCAGCAGCGTTCCGGCGTAGAGGGCAATTCCGGTGGCGCGATGGACGATGGAGAGCGCCATCGTCAGGGTCCAGCGGTAGGTCTGTATGTGCGGTGAAAGCGGTCGTTCGATCCGTGCGGTCATGGGCTTCAATTGCTTTATTGCGGCCCAGCATGGGGCGCGCGGGGATCGCGAAAGGTCGGCTCTATTTACGGAGTCGATTTCACCTGCGCAATCACCAAATCGCCATAAATCGAACTTGGGTTCAGCTCTAGGCCCTTGATGTAACAAGGCCAATCGGGCGCTTGGTATACCAGAGCAATGGTGCACCGAGGAAAGACAGAACGTCAATTCATCACTTGCCGGGAGAGCTGGGGCGCATTGAAATTATTATTGGAACGGCTCTAAGCCGGGGCAGACCAGCGAGGGTTGGAACCAGTCAGTTCATGACGTTCGAACCGGCAGCGATGGTCGGCAAGCAACCTCCAATTTCCGCCAAATGCACCGATTTTTCGCGAGACGGGCGGATATGCGCAGCCCGCATCCCACCCCAGACCGGCGATGCGGCGGTCGACCCGCCAAATCAGATCGCCTAGAGCATTGCGGGCAGCTGTCCGAGCGATGCATCGGAGAAGTTGCGAGCTATCGCCGGGGCAGGTCAGGGGTGATTGCAGGACTTGATATCAAGGAGATCGCCGAGCTCGCGCTGCTGCTGATCGCAACGGGCGCGCTCTCCGGATTCCTGGCCGGCGTGTTCGGCATCGGCGGCGGCGCGATTCTGGTGCCGGTATTCTACGAGTGCTTCCGCATCGCGGGTGTGCCGCTGGAGGTGCGGATGCCGCTCTGCATCGGTACCTCGCTTGCTGTCATTATTCCGACCTCGATCCGTTCGTTCCAGGCGCACTACAGGCGCGGCGCCGTCGATCTTGCGATCCTTCGGGTCTGGTGGCTGCCGATCCTGATCGGCGTCGTCGCCGGCAGCGTGGTCGCGCGCTACGCACCGGAGCGGCTGTTCAAGATCGTGTTCGTCGCCGTCGCCTGGTCGGCCGCGGTACGGCTGATCTTCGCGCGCGAGAGCTGGAAGCTCGGCGATGATCTGCCGAAGGGGCCGCTGATGCGAATCTACGGCTTCTGCGTCGGCATTTTGTCGACCTTGATGGGCATCGGTGGTGGATTGTTTTCGAATCTGCTGATGACGTTCTACGGCCGTCCGATCCATCAGGCCGTGGCGACATCGTCGGCCCTCGCGGTGCTGATCTCGATCCCCGGCGCGCTCGGCTACATCTATGCCGGCTGGCCTGCGGCCGCGCACTATCCCGGCGTTGCAGCCCTGCAAGTCCCGTTCGCGCTCGGCTACGTCTCGCTGATCGGCGCCGTGCTGGTGATGCCGATGAGCCTTGTGACGGCGCCGCTTGGCGTCAGAGCCGCGCATGCGATGTCCAAGCGGAGGCTGGAAGTCGCGTTCGGGTGTTATCTGTTTATCGTCGGCAGCCGGTTTGTGCTGAGTTTGCTGGGCGGGCTCTGACGGAGCTTATCGCGCACTGTCTCTTCATAGTCGTCCTGGACAAGCTCGCGGAGCGAGCGCCGATCCAGGACCCATTGCCCAGCCAGAAGTGTGACTCGAGACTGACAACCACGAGTCTTCGCCAAACCACCCCTCGGGGTAAGGGGTCCTGGCTTTCGCCAGGACGACAGCGAAATTGGCGCTGTCATACTGTTACAGCACGCCCCTATTTCTTCGCGTAAAGATCCTTGTACGTATCGCGCAGCACGTTCTTCTGCACCTTGCCCATGGTGTTGCGCGGCAGCTCGTCGACGACGAACACCCGCTTGGGCATCTTGAACTTTGCCAAGCGCCCGTCGAGTGCCTTCAACACCGCGGCCTCGGTCACATCGGCGCCCTTGTTGCAGACCAGCACCGCCGTAACGCCCTCGCCGAAATCGGCGTGGGGCACGCCGATCACAGCGGATTCGATCACGCCTGGCATGGCGTCGATCTCGCTCTCGATTTCTTTTGGGTAGACGTTGAAGCCGCCGGATATGACGAGATCCTTGCCGCGACCGAGAATGTGGACGTAACCCTTGGCGTCGATCTTGCCGAGGTCGCCGGTGATGAAGAAACCGTCGTCGCGGAATTCCGCCTTCGTCTTCTCCGGCATGCGCCAATAGCCCTTGAACACGTTCGGGCCCTTGACCTCGATCATGCCGATCTCGTCGCGCGGCAGCTCCTTGCCGGTCTCGGGATCGGTGACGCGAACGGAGACGCCGGGGAGCGGAAAGCCGACTGCGCCGGGCACGCGCTCCCCGTCATAGGGATTCGAGGTGTTCATGTTGGTCTCGGTCATGCCGTAGCGCTCGAGCACCGCATGCCCCGTGCGGGCCGACCATTCGCGGTGGGTCTCCGCCAGCAGCGGCGCCGAGCCCGAGATGAACAGCCGCATTTGCTTTGTGGTTTCGCGCGACAGTGCAGCGTTCTGGAGCAGACGGGTATAGAACGTCGGCACCCCCATCAGCACCGTGGCACGCGCCATCAGCTTGATGATCAGATCCGGATCGAGCTTCGGCAGGAAGATCATCGACGCCCGCGCGAACAGCGTCACGTTGGTCGCCACGAACAGGCCGTGGGTGTGGTAGATCGGCAGCGCGTGGATCAGCACGTCCTTGTCGGTGAAGCGCCAGAAGCCGACCAGCGAGAGCGAGTTCGACGCCAGATTGTCGTGGGTCAACATCGCGCCCTTGGAGCGGCCGGTAGTGCCCGACGTGTAGAGGATCGCGGCGAGATCGTCGCTTGCGCGCGGGACCGTAGTGAATTCGCTGCTCGCCTTGTCAGCGGCGTCCGTCAGCGAGCCCTTGCCGTCAGCCCCGAGCGTCTCGACTTTCGCTTTCACCTTGGCGGCGATGAGGGCAAGCCCTTCCGCCTTGGCGGGATCGCAGACCACCAGCGAGGGCTCCGCGTCGCCGATGAAGTAATCGAGCTCGTTCAGCGTATAGGCGGTGTTGAGCGGCAGGTAGACCGCGCCGGCCCGCACGGTGGCCAAATACAGCACGATGTTGGCCACGGATTTCTCGACCTGAACCGCAACGCGGTCGCCGGGCTTCACGCCGCGCGCGACCAGTACATTGGCCATCTGTCCGGCCCGGGCGATCAGATCACCATAGCTGATGCGCCCTCCGTCATGCGTCTCGATCGCGAGGCGCTTCGGATCGTCGATGCCGTCGAACAGGCGGGAAAACAAATTGGCGTTGGCAGCTTGGTTCATGCAAGATTTCCTCGACCGCAAGGCTTGACCACAATGCCGGTCAAAACCGAGGGCTGGATTAGCAAAAACCGCCCCGATGAAGCAACGGAGACAGTTTGCATGACCAAAAACGGGAAACGCGTGGCCTGGGTGACAGGCGGCGGCAGCGGGATCGGGGAGGCCGGCGCCGAGGCGCTGGCGGCTGACGGCTGGACGGTGGTGGTCTCGGGCCGGCGCAAGGACGCCCTGGATACCGTGGTTGCGAAGATCACTGGGGCGGGCGGGGCCGCCGAGGCCATTGCGCTGGACGTGTCCGTCTCCGCCGCGGCCCAGAAGGCGGCCGATCAGATCGTCGCGAAGCACGGCCGGATCGACCTGCTGGTGAACAATGCCGGCATCAATGTCCCCAAGCGCAGCTGGAAGGACATGGAACTGGAGGGCTGGGATAAGCTGGTCCAGGTCAATCTCAACGGCGTGCTCTACTGCATGCGCGCGGTGTTGCCGACGATGCGCAAGCAACAGGACGGCTCCATCATCAACGTCTCGTCCTGGGCCGGCCGCCACGTCTCGAAAATGCCGGGCCCGGCCTACACCACAACCAAGCATGCGGTGCTGGCGCTGACCCATTCCTTCAACATGGACGAATGCGTCAATGGCCTGCGCGCCTGCTGCCTGATGCCGGGCGAGGTGGCGACCCCGATCCTGAAGCTGCGCCCGGTGGTGCCGAGCGAAGAGGAGCAGGCCAGGATGCTGCAATCGGAAGATCTCGGCCGCACCATCGCCTTCATCGCAAGCATGCCGGCGCGAGTGTGCATCAACGAGCTCTTGATCAGCCCGACGCATAATCGCGGGTTCATTCAGACGCCGCACAACAGGGATTGAGGTGTAGCGCGAGTCTCATCGCCATCGTCGTCCTGGACAAGCGCAGCGCAGATCCAGGACCCATTCCCCGGGCAGTCGTTTGGCGAAGACTCGGAGTAGCCAGCGTCGCACCGCAACTCCTCCCTGAGGTAATGGGTCCTGGCTTTCGCCAGGACGACGACGGGGAGTGCGCCCCCACGAACACACCCGCACTTAGTTTCACCCATCACAAAGAAGTTTTGTTCGAAACCGCTTCGCAAACCCTCCCGTAATTCGAGCCAACGACGGCGCTGCTGCTTCACGTTCACAGGTCGCAGCCACCGTTGTTGCCCAACTCGAACGCCGGCAATCGCCGGTCACAATCCAATCGGGAGACCCTCCATGTCGAAGCGTATTGCCTATCTCACCGCTGCGGCCTTCAGCGCGCTGGCCATCACCGCGACCGTCGTCGCGCCCGCCCGCGCCGAGGAAAAGACCGTCATGGTCGGCGGCGCCGCGATGTTCCCGTCCAAGAACATCGTCCAGAATGCCGTCAACTTGAAGGACCACACCACGCTGGTGGCGGCGGTGAAGGCGGCCGGCCTGGTGCCGACGCTGGAAGGCAAGGGCCCGTTCACGGTGTTCGCGCCGACCAACGCCGCCTTCGGCAAGCTGCCGGCCGGCACCGTCGACACCCTGGTCAAGCCCGAGAACAAGGCGACGCTGACCAAGATCCTCACCTATCATGTCGTGCCCGGCAAGCTCGAGGCGTCCGACCTCACCGACGGCAAGAAGATGAAGACCGCCGAAGGCGAGGAGCTGACGGTGAAGAAGATGGACGGCAAGGTCTGGATCGTCGATGCCAAGGGCGGCACCTCGATGGTGACGATCTCCAACGTCAACCAGTCGAACGGTGTGATCCATGTGGTCGACACCGTGCTGATGCCGGCGACGTAAATACCGCGCGGTCCGGCTTCACCCCCGAACCGGATGCGACGAAATGGCGAGCCGGGGGTCCCCGGCTCGCTTTATTGTGACCACGATAGCCCGCCGGTATCGATTCGATGCCGGGCAGGGCGTAACGAAAGCGGAAGCATCGGCGTATAATTGCTGTCAGACGATGTTCAGGACGGAACCGCCATGTCGAGCCTCACAGTCACCGACGAGCAGGTCAGCACCACCCCGGCCAAAGTGATCCAGCCGGCCTGGGTCCGGGTCATGCACTGGATCAACGCGCTCGCCATGATCCTGATGATCCTGTCGGGTTGGCAGATCTACAACGCCTCGCCGCTGTTCGGTTTCAGCTTTCCGCGCGACTACACGCTCGGCGGCTGGCTCGGTGGCGGCCTGCTCTGGCACTTTGCGGCGATGTGGCTGTTAATGATCAACGGCCTTGCCTATCTCGTCACCGGTTTTGCCACCGGCCGCTTCCGCAAGAAACTGCTGCCGATCACCCCGTCCGGCGTGCTCCACGATGTCAGGGCTGCGCTGACCTTCAAGCTCGGCCATGCCGATCTCACCGTCTACAATTACGTCCAGCGCGTGCTCTATGCCGGCATCATCCTGGTCGGCGTGATCATCGTGCTGTCGGGCCTTGGGATGTGGAAGCCGGTGCAATTGCACTGGCTCGTGAGCCTGTTCGGCGACTATCCGACCGCGCGCTACATCCATTTCTTCTGCATGGCCGCGATCTGCGCCTTCCTCGTCATTCACGTTTTACTCGCGCTGCTGGTGCCGAAGAGCCTGCGCGCGATGATCATCGGCCGCTAGAGCGGAGAGAGAGTCATGGCCAAGCGCTCATTCCTGATCCCCGGCGTCGACAAGCGGCTGCTGATCAAGGATTCCATCAAGACGATGCCAGAGGTCAGCCGCCGCCGCTTCATCGCGGGCGGCGCCAGCTTAGGGGCGCTGACGCTGCTCACCGGCTGCGACGTGATGGACTCGTCCTCCGCCGAGGAGATGCTGAAGTCGGTTTCGAAATTCAACGATGCCGTGCAGGCCTTCATCTTCAATCCCGACGCGCTGGCGCCGACGTTTCCCGAGAGCGCGATCACCAAACCGTTTCCGTTCAACGCCTATTACGATCTCGACGACGCGCCCGATGTCGACGGCGAATCCTGGAAGCTCGAAGTCCGCGGCCTCGTCGACAACAAGAAGTCGTGGACGCTTCCGGAATTGTACAAGCTGCCGCAGGTCACGCAGATCACCCGTCACATCTGCGTCGAGGGCTGGAGCGCGATCGGCAGCTGGACCGGCACGCCGATGCGCGACTTCCTCAAGCTGATCGGCGCCGACACGCGTGCGAAGTATGTCTGGTTCCAGTGCGCCGACAAGGACGGCTACAATTCACCGCTCGACATGCGCACCGCGCTGCATCCGCAGACCCAGATGACGTTCAAATACGCCGGCGAAATCCTGCCGCGCGCCTACGGCTTCCCGATGAAAATCCGCGTGCCGACCAAGCTCGGCTTCAAGAACCCGAAATACGTGGTGTCGATGGAAGTCACCAACGACTACAAGGGCGGCTATTGGGAAGACCAGGGATATAATTCGTTCAGCGGGAGCTAGCTCCGCGGACCTGGCCTTACCGTCGTCCTGGACAAGCGAAGCGCAGATCCAGGACCCATTACCCCAGGGTTCAGTTTGACGAAGACCAGCAACCACGAATTTTCGCCAAACTCCTCTGTGGGGTAATGGGTCCTGGCTTTCGCCAGGACGACACCGGTCAAGGCCCCACTTTGCGCTGGCACAGCGCCGCCACCGCGCCCAGCGCCAGCAGCGCTGCCGACACATTCAGCGCGTAACTCAAGCTCCCCAGTGCGTCCGTGATCGCGCCGACCACGATCGGCCCCAGTGTCTGGCCGACGCCGAACGAGATCGTCATCGCCGCGATCGCGGTCGGCCACACCTCGGGCGGATAGTTGAAGCGGACGAAGGCGGTGGTCGAGCCGACCACGGCGAAGAAGGCGACGCCGAACACGACCGCGGAGACCGCGAGCCATGCCGGCGAATGCCCGAGCATCGGCAGGGCAGCGCCCAGCGCGTTGGTGCCGAGGATGATGGCGGTGGCCAGTCCGCCGCGATCGAGCGCGAGCACGCGGCGCCAGGCCCATGGCGTGACGAAGGCGCTCAGGCCAATCAGGCTCCAGAACGCGGCCTGCGCCGCGGCCCCGCCGCCGCCGTCGCGTACATAGGCGATCATGAAGGTCATGTAGGCGATGTAGCCCGCGCCAAACAGGAAGTAGCCGGCGAGATAGACCAGCACGGGAAGAATCGCGAAGGCGCCGAGGCTGCCTTGCGAGAACCGCACGCCGCTCTCGATGCGGACCAGGAACAGCGGCACGGTCATGACGACGGACAGCAATGTCATCGCCCACCACACTATCCACCACGAGCCCGGCCCGAAATATTGCAGCGTGAACGGGGCGATCAGGCCCGAGGCGAGAATGCCGATGCCGGGTCCGGCATAGAACAGGCTGAGCAGGAAATTGGCCCGCTCCGGGCGCGACTGCGCGATGGAAGCGGCCAGCGCGCCGCCGGCGACGAAGCCGGCCGCCGCGCCAACGCCCAGCACGAGACGGGCCAGGCTCAGCGCAACGAAATTCCCGGTCAGCGCGCAAGTCGCGAGCGCCGCGACGCAGGCCAGGGTTCCGCCGCGGATCGCGGCCGACCAGCCCACGCGCTCGATCAGCCGGGACGCCACAAGCGCGCCCGCGAGGTAGCCGACGGCGTTGATGGTGTTCATGAAACCGGCCGCCGAGTAGGACCAGCCGAGATCTTCCCGCATGTCCGGCAGCACCAGCGAATAGGCGAAGCGGCCGATACCCAGCCCAACTGTCGCGGCCAGCGACAGGGTCAGGATCAACCGTGCGGGGTGGGCATCGGGTGGAGGGCGGTCAGGCGCGTGCAAGGGGTACTCCGGCATGCGCAGTGTGGCAGGCCCTGCCCGCCTTGCACAGCCGCGAGGCGGCAATGGTGTCTTGCCAAGCACGCAACGCCGCTCTAGCACTCCGGCCGAAATTCACGAGATGCCGTCATGCCCGGCCTTGTGCCGGGCATCCACGTTCTTCTGCACCCGAGGCAAGACGTGGATGGCCGGGTCAAGCCCGGCCATGACGAAACGGAGGAATAACGACCATGGCGACCCACAAACTGCTGCTGCTTCCCGGCGACGGTATCGGCCCCGAGGTGATGGGCGAGGTGAAGCGGCTGATCGACTGGCTCAATTCGGCGGGGATCGCCAAGTTCGAGACCGACACCGGCCTCGTCGGCGGTTCGGCCTATGACGCGCACAAGGTGTCGATCTCGGAAGGCGACATGGCCAAGGCCAGGGACGCCGACGCGATCATCTTCGGTGCGGTCGGCGGCCCGAAATGGGACGCGGTGCCCTACGAGGTACGCCCCGAAGCCGGCCTGCTGCGTCTGCGCAAGGATCTCGGTCTGTTCGCCAACCTGCGTCCCGCCGTGTGCTACCCCGCGCTGGCGGAGGCCTCCAGCCTGAAGCGCGAGGCGGTCGAGGGCCTCGACATCATGATCGTGCGCGAGCTCACCGGCGGCGTCTATTTCGGCGAGCCCAAGACCATCACCGATCTCGGCAACGGCCAGAAGCGCGCCATCGATACCCAGGTCTACGACACCTATGAGATCGAGCGCATCGGCCGCGTCGCCTTCGAACTTGCCAAGAAGCGCAAGAACAAGGTCACGTCGATGGAGAAGCGCAACGTCATGAAGTCGGGCGTGCTCTGGAACGAGGTCATGACCCAGGTCCACAAGCGCGAATATCCCGATGTCACGCTTGAGCATCAGCTCGCCGATTCCGGCGGCATGATGCTGGTGAAATGGCCGAAGCAGTTCGACGTCATCGTCACCGACAATCTGTTCGGCGATATGCTGTCCGACATCGCTGCGATGCTGACGGGATCGCTCGGCATGCTGCCCTCGGCCTCGCTCGGCGAAGTCGACGTCAAGAGCAAGAAGCGCAAAGCGCTGTACGAGCCCGTGCACGGCTCGGCGCCTGATATCGCAGGCCAGGGCCTCGCCAATCCGATCGCGATGATCTCGTCGTTCGGCATGGCGCTGCGCTACTCCTTCGACATGGGCGCGCTCGCCGACAAGGTCGACGCCGCGATCGCCGCGGTGCTGGCCAGCGGCCTGCGCACTGCCGACATCAAGTCGGAAGGCACCATCGCCGCCTCGACCACGCAGATGGGCGAAGCGATCTTGAAGGAATTGCAGAAGCTGCACGCCTAAACGGGCTACACGACAAACAAAAATGGCCGGGCGCGAGCCCGGCCATTTTGATTCGGTCGATATGTCCGCCTCAGTACAGCGGGAAATTCTGCGGATAGCCGCCAACATCCTGCGGCGTGCTGAGCGGCTGGCGATCGATCGGGCGGTTGAGATTTTCGCGGGCGAAGGTCGGATAGCCCACTGCCGGCGGGAAGGCGTAGTCGGAGAACTTGCGGTCGCCCGGATTGACCTCGGTGCCGCCGTCGAGCCAGGAGCGCTTGCTCACATAGATGCGGGTGCGGCCCTGCTGATAGCTCGAATTGGGGCCGCTCGGGCCGTAATAGTGACGGCCGCTGTCATAGCGCTGCTTCTTGGTGTCGGCCGAGGCGGGTGTCGCGAAGGCTGAGGACATGGCAATCACGGCGCCGGCCGCAAGCCACATCGCCAGTTTGTTCGCGGCAGAGAAATTCGAGCTCATCACGTCCCCTTCAGGCGGCAAGCCGCCAATCAATTTCGCCCACATACTAACCCGGCCGGGGCGGCTGCAACTAGGTCTATTGGGTCACACCAGCGCTGAATAATCGTGCGCGCCGGCAAAAGTTGCATGGATACAGCCACTTGAGCTTAATGCCGGTCAAAGCGCGCCGCGCAATTGCGCATTGGCGGCGCCGAGCAGCCAGTCCGACGAGCCCGGCGGCGTGCAGGGGCGGCGCTTCAGCTCTGCATGGGCGAACAATTCGGCCAGCTTCGGCTCGTTGCCCGAGGTCAGCAGCGTCAGCCGGTTCAGCGTGCAGGCGATCGCTGCGCGCCGGGCGGGCAGGCTGTCGCCCTGGCAGGAGAATCCGGAGATCTGGAGCGCCGGCTCCTCGCTGCGCTTGAGGTAGCCGAGGCAGGCCCGCGCGCCCTCCGCAGTGCCGGTCGGCTGGAATAGGGCGACGGGGCCGAACTTGGTGTCGATCAGGCCGGCTTGCTCCAGTGGGGTCGTGGTGCCCAGTCCCATCCGGGCGGCCAGATCCAGAGTTGCCGGGCGCGCCACGTCGAATTCGCCGCCTTCCCGGTAAATCTCGAGCTCGGCCACGGGCCTGTCCGCCTCGTTGGCCCAGCGCATCACGTCCCTGCGGCCGCCTTCGGGATGCCTGAAGATGGTGTAAGAAGCTGTTTTGTCTGACGATTCGACCCGGCTGAGGGCGAACCCCGGAGGCGAGCGGTCGGCCACGGCCCAACCCGGCTTCAGCGCAGCATCATCGTCGCCCAAGTTTGGCAGCTGGCCGAGTGCCGCAAGGCCGAGGATGGCAAACAGCACCAAAGCCCCCACATAGGCGAACAGGCGCGCCAGCGTGCCGACGACCTCGTCGGCGAAGGCTGCAAGCGCCAGATGGATCTGGGTGGGGTTTGCGGCCGTGCTGGCCTCGGGCGACTGCATCCACGTCCCTAAGGCATGGTCCAACGTTGTCTTGAGGCCGGTTCTCGCATAGAAGCGCTGCTCTTCCTGTTTAAGCCTCAGCTTCAGGAAAGAGCTTTTTCGTCGGAGAGTGAACGATGGGTTACAAAGTCGCAGTCGTCGGCGCGACCGGCAATGTCGGACGGGAAATGCTCAACATCCTCGATGAGCGCAAATTCCCCGCGGACGAGGTGGTGGCCCTGGCCTCACGCCGCAGCATGGGCGTCGAGGTCTCCTACGGCGACCGCACGTTGAAGGTCAAAGCGCTCGAGCATTACGACTTCTCCGACGTCGACATCTGCCTGATGTCGGCCGGCGGCGAGGTGTCGAAGGAATGGTCGCCGAAGATCGGCGCCGCCGGCACCGTCGTGATCGACAATTCCTCGGCCTGGCGCATGGATCCGGACGTGCCGCTGATCGTGCCGGAAGTGAATGCGGACGCGACAGCGGGCTTCAAGAAGAAGAACATCATCGCCAACCCGAACTGCTCGACCGCGCAGCTCGTGGTCGCGCTCAAGCCGCTGCACGACAAGGCGACGATCAAGCGCGTCGTGGTCTCGACCTATCAATCGGTGTCGGGCGCCGGCAAGGATGCGATGGACGAACTGTTCTCGCAGACCAAGGCCGTCTACACCAACCAGGAGCTGGTCAATAACAAGTTTCCCGCGCGCATCGCCTTCAACGTCA
This sequence comes from Bradyrhizobium sp. WSM4873, assembly GCF_055811355.1. Classification (NCBI taxonomy): domain Bacteria; kingdom Pseudomonadati; phylum Pseudomonadota; class Alphaproteobacteria; order Hyphomicrobiales; family Nitrobacteraceae; genus Bradyrhizobium; species Bradyrhizobium sp. WSM4873. Next base: position 21,829 of record NZ_JBVVPS010000024.1, read on the forward strand.
TCCCCCAAATCGATGTCTTCATGGAGGACGGCTACACCAAGGAAGAGTGGAAGATGATGGCGGAGACCAAGAAGATTCTTGATCCCAAGATCAAGCTCTCCGCGACCTGCGTGCGCGTGCCTGTCTTCGTCGGCCATTCCGAGGCCGTCAACATCGAGTTCGAGAATCCGATCAGCGCGGACGAAGCGCGCGACATCCTGCGCAAGGCGCCGGGCTGTCTCGTCATCGACAAGCATGAGCCCGGCGGCTACGCCACGCCGTATGAAGCGGCCGGCGAGGACGCCACCTATATCAGCCGTATCCGCGAGGACGCGACGGTGGAGAACGGTCTCGTGCTGTGGTGCGTATCGGACAATCTACGCAAGGGCGCCGCGCTCAACGCGATCCAGATCGCCGAAGTCCTGATCAATCGCAAGCTGATCAGCGCGAAGAAGAAGGCGGCGTAGAGGCTCAATTCACAGTGGAAGTCCGCGCCGGGTAAAAACCGCGCGGATTTCGTCCTGGTGCGCCGGATCAAGCTCGATGAGCTTGCGGACGAAACTGGCGCCGCCGCCCGTCTTCACGTCGTCGGGCTGGATCTTGAACCAGGCGTCGAAGAGAAGCTTGTCGGCTTTGGCTTGCTGTAGCAGGCTGCGCAGCTCCCAGAAGGCGCTCCCCCATATCTCGGTGCCGTCGAGTGTCGCGGAGCCCAGGGTGAGCTGCATCTCGCTGAAGCGCCTCCTCTTCGTTAAATCCCAATCGGCGGCTGTCGGGCTGGGATTCGGATTGTTGGCGAAGCTGCACGGAAAGTACCAGGCGAGACCGGATTCGATGGCGAGATAGACGGCGAGCGGGCCGTCGACGACGTCGGGCAGTCGACTCGGATACAGGGCGTGATGCATGTATTCCCTGTTCACGACCGCCGGTTCCATCGCGTATTTGCTGTCGATGACCATCATGCGCTTGGCTCCGTCGTAATAGGCGATCATTCCAAGATCCATGCGCTCGCGGATGTCGATGTTGAGTGATGCGCCGGAAGCCCGGTAGCCGAGCCCTTTCAGGTAGTCCTGGAATTTCTTGAACGCCTCTTCCAGCCGCGCCTTGGCGGCGGCCGATATCTTCGATGTCGGCGTGAAGCCGAGTTTCTCTCCGATGACGTCGACCTTTGTGGAGAGGGTCTTGATCTGTTCGCGCAAGGCATCGAAATCCGCGAAATCGTCGCGCAATTTCTTGTAGTCCCCCGCCAGCACATCACCATCGGCCTTCAGCTTTTCGGCCGTTGCTCGACCGTCTTTCAGCTTGTCCGCAACTTCTTGCTTGACGTTCTCCACTTGCTTGGAGAAGTCGCTGTATTGCTTGATCCCCAGGGCGCCCAAGATCAGGACGAGCAATCCAATTGGTATGCCGACAAAGAAACCGAACAGTTTGGCCCAATCGGTCAAACGGCTCGCAATGGCTTCGGCTGTCTCGACTTCGACGACCTTTTGATCCTTGTAGCGTTTGTCGAAGACCTCCTGGATCCGCTCCTGAACCGTGGACTCGACCAGCTCCTTCAACGCATCGGGGTAAGCATGAAGCGATTTGCCGCATTCATTGCAGAACCTGGCGCCGTCGGAGTTCGGCGTCCTGCAGGAGGCGCATTCGACGGCCATCGCCATCCTCCTCGCATGCCATGAAACAACCTGAAGAAACGATCTTTGGTAAGCTCAACCGGGAAAGAATGCAGCAACCGGTCTGGATTGTCACCAGCCGTTCGCCGGAGCGGCGAATTCAGGGGCGCCGGCCGCAGGTGGTCATGGAGCTGCGCCCACTTGTCGCGTTACGCCGCCCAAAAGTCCTTGCACACTGAAGTTGTTGAAATATCATACATCTACCAAAATTAGAGCATGCGAAGTGCTTGGTGCCGAGCAAAGGTGCGCGAGCCTTGCGCATGACGACAGGGGGGATGCCGCATGCCGACCAGATTTTTGCTCGACCGCAAATTCGACGCGCGTCCGGATCGTTTCGATTTCCGTGACCTGCCCTATCGTTCGAGGCTGGTGAGCCTGCCGCAGGTCTATCCGTCCGACGAGTTGATCGAGCGCTGGTTCTTGGTCTATCGCAACGCAGACATGGTTCTCGATCAGGGCCAGGAAGGGTCCTGCACCGGGTTCGGCCTCGCCGGCGTCGTGAACTATCTCCAGTGGGAGCTCGCAAACGCAAATCCGATCGCAGCCGGCGACCCGAAAGCCGCCCAGCCGGTCGCCCGGCGAAGTGCGCGGATGTTGTACCAGAACGCGCGTCTCTATGACGAATGGAAGGGAGAGGATTACGAAGGATCGAGCTGTCGCGGAGCCATGAAGGGATTTCACAAGCACGGCGTTTGTGGCGAGAAATTCTGGCCGAACTTCGAGAGGCGGCAGAGGCCCGGGACGCCCCGGAGTGGATGGGATACGGATGCACCGCTGACGCCTCTCGGAGCCTATTATCGCGTCGACGGCAAATCCATCGTCGACATGCAGTCAGCGATCTACGAAACGCACGCGATCTACGTATCCGCCGACGTCCACGACGGCTGGGACCGCGTTCGCAACAACTGCAAGACGCTCGAGGCGGCGCTCATTCTCCCGCCAAAAAAGCCCAATGACGTCGGCGGCCACGCCTTCGCGCTGGTCGGTTATACGCCTGACGGCTTCATCGTGCAGAACTCGTGGGGCCCCCATTGGGGATTTCATGGGTTTGGCCTGCTGACTTACGAGGACTGGACCCGCTACGGGACCGACGCCTGGGCACTGACGCTCGGCGCACCCATGCGCGTGACACTGCCGCCGATCAAAGGCAAGCAAAGCGGAGCGAATCTTGCGCATCAACCGCATCACTTCGTGAGCCCGTCGATGCGAACCGACCTTTCGCTGGACGAGCGGCTTCGCGAACGGGCGATGCTTCGTTCCGACGTGGCAGGCGATACGAGTGCCGTTTCTCCCTGGATCAACGGCGAAGAGGCCAAGCACATCATCTTCATCGGCCACAATGGCAGCGCCGAACGCGAGCTCGTCGAGGCGAACTCCGGCGACGACGCCGTCGCGGTGGTGGTCCAGCAATGCCTCGACCGGGCGGCCCAGCAGGGATTTTCCGAGCTGGCGATCATTCTTCACGGCGGGCTCAACAGCCGCGACGAAGGTATCGCCAGGGCGCGCGTGCTCGGGCCGTGGTTCGAGGCCAATCGCATCATGCCGATCTTCGTGGTCTGGCAGACGGGTCTTCTGGAATCGGCCGCAGATATTCTGAAGAGCGCCGCGGAGAAGCTGGTTTTGCCGGCGGGAGCGGACAAGGGCTGGCTGAGAAGCAAGATCGACGAGATCAAGGATCGTGCCTTCGAGGTATTCGCGCGCGATGCCGGCGTCAAGGCGATCTGGGAGAACATGAAATTCAGAGCCGCCGGCGCAAGTCGTGCGGGCGGGGGGCTTGCCGTCGCGGCACGAGAGCTTGAGCGCGGGCTCGGCCAGATGAGCAAGAGTCAGCGGCCGCAGATTCATCTGGTCGGACATTCCGCCGGGGCCATCATGCACGGGTATTTTCTAGGCCCCATGAAAGCCCGCGGCCTGAAGGCCAGCTCCATCCATCTTTGGGCGCCGGCCTGCACGGTCGCGTTTGCGTCCGACAAATACGGCAGTGCCTTCGCGGATAAGGTCGCTGATCCCGAGACGACGTTTGTCGACGTGCTCAGCGATGCCAACGAAACGCGCGATCCCTGCGTTCCTGCCCTCTACTCCAAATCGCTGTTGTATCTGGTCTCCCGGGCCCTGGAGCCTGACCACAAGACCCCGGTCCTGGGATTGCAGAAAGTCTGGCGGAAATGGCGGGTGGACGACGATACTTTCATGGCAGGTTCGCAGAAGATCCTGGAGGCGTGGGCGAGTGCGAGCGATGATGTCGTCCTCGACCCGCCAATCAGCGAAACGGAGGTTCCGACGCGTCACGAGCCGAACAAGGACGAAACGATCCCTGCCAATCATGGATCTTTCGACAATAATCTGGACGTCGTGAACCGTACCATCCGCCGCATCATCGGCAAGACGCCTTCGAAGCCCGTCACCGACCTGCGAGGTTTCTAGAGCGTTTTCGAACGAAGTGGATAACGGTTCGCGAAATGAAACGCGTCGTAAGGAGAACTTTGAGCCTCACTCCGATTGCATCAGAACGGAAATGGCTCCAGAGGCGCCTTGGTCAAGCGTCCCTGACGCTCCTGAATTCCTTCGCCGCCTTGTCCAGCACGAACAGCGATCCCTCCGCGACGCCGAAATAGGCGCCGTGGGTCTGCATCTGGCCGCTCTCGACCGCCTTCTGCACGAACGGGAAGGTCATCAGGTTTTCCAGGCTGCGGAAGACCGCGGCCTTCTCGATGCGCTCGACGAATTGCGCCATGGTCTCGTGGTCGCGCTGCTCCACGACCTCGCCCGGCTTGATGAACATCTGCATCCATTTGCCGATGAAGTCGCCGGGCGTGAGCGGCTCGATCTTGTCGACAAAGGCGCGGATGCCGCCGCACTGCGCGTGCCCGAGCACCACGATGTGTTTCACCTTCAGCACCGTCACGGCATATTCCAGCGCCGCCGAGACGCCATGCGCGTTGCCGTCGGGCTGATACACCGGCACCAGATTGGCGATGTTGCGGACCACGAAGAGTTCGCCCGGCCCGACGTCGAAGATCACTTCGGGCGAGACGCGACTATCGCAGCAGCCGATCACCATCACTTCAGGGAACTGCCCCTTCACCGACAGCTCGCGGTAGCGGGTCTGCTCGGTCGGCAGCCGCTGGGTGGCGAAGGCCTTGTAGCCTTCCAGCAAATGCTCTGGGAATGTGTTCATGGCCTATGCCTAATCATATACCGCAGGAGCGAACAAGCCTTTCGAATAGGCAGGCCAGATGCTATCGGCTTCGTTCAGAATACAGATGAGGAAACCGGAAGGAACGCTTGCATGACCCGCCCGCGCCGCAGCCATCTGTTCATGCCCGGCTCCAACCCCCGCGCGCTGGAAAAGGCGCGTAATCTCGCCGCCGACGGCCTGATCCTTGATCTGGAAGACTCCGTCGCGCCCGACGCCAAGGCGGTGGCGCGCGACGGCATTGCCGCCGCGATCGCGGCCAAAGGGTTCGGCAAGCGCGAGATCCTGATCCGGACCAACGGCCTCGACACGCCCTGGTGGGCCGACGACGTCGCGATGGCGGCGAAGGCCTCGCCGGACGGCATCCTGGTTCCAAAGGTTTCAAGCGTCGGGGACCTCGACACGATCGGCCGCCGTCTCGCCGAGCTCGGCGCAGCGCCGACCGTAAAAGTCTGGGCCATGATCGAGACGGCGCGCGCGGTGCTGCATGCCGAGGAACTCGCTGCCGCCGGACGCGATCCAGCGCGGCGCTTGTCAGGCTTCGTGTTCGGCCCCAACGACATCTCGCGCGAGACGCGCATCAAGATGCTGCCGGGCCGCGCGGCGATGATCCCGATGATGACCCATTGCATCCTGGCAACGCGCGCCCATGGCCTCGAAATTCTCGACGGCCCCTACAGCGACATCGCCAATTCCGATGGTTTCGCCACCGAATGCGCGCAAGGCCGCGATCTAGGTTTTGACGGCAAGACGTTGATTCACCCCTCGCAGATCGAAGCCTGCAACGCGATCTTCACCCCGCCCGAAGAGGACGTCGCGCGCGCGCGAAAGATCATCGCCGCGTTCGAATTGCCGGAGAACGTCTCGCGCGGCGCGATCCGTCTCGACGGCGCCATGGTGGAGCGGCTGCACGCCGACATGGCGCGTCGCACGATCGAGATCGCGGATGCGATTGCGGCGATGGGGAAGGGCTAGGCGCAGGCGGTTGCGCCCAAGCCGAACGAACATTGATGCGGTTATCCGGTCTGCTCGGGGAGCGGCGGTTCTCTGAACGACCACGATCCCGGCTTTTCCCGTTGCGGTGGTGAAAGACAATGCTACGCTCACGCTCGATATTGATCCGGGCGAGCATTTGATGCGCATTTTTTTCCTGGCAGTCCTTCTCGTTACGTCATTTTCATTCGCCACGCCGGCGCTTGCGCAGCAGGCTCGGGTTGCGCTCGTCATTGGAAACGGTGCCTATGAGAAGGTGCCCGAATTGCCGAACCCGACGCGCGATGCGGCAGACGTTGGTCGCGCGCTGGAGCGGCTTGATTTCAAAGTCACCCAGGTCAAGAACGCCACGGCGCAGGAGATGAGGAAAGCTGTCGTCGAGTTCGGCCGCTCTGCCGAGGGAGCAGACCTTGCGGTCGTTTTCTATGCCGGACACGGCATGGAGGTCAGCGGCGAGAACTGGCTGATTCCGGTCGGCGCAGAGCTGCGCAGCGATACCGACATCGAAAGCGAGGCCATCAGCCTGCGCTCGGTGAGCCTTCAGGTCTCGAAGGCACGAAAGTTGGGCCTTGTGATACTGGACGCATGCCGCAACAATCCTTTTGCCGCAAAGATGAGGCGCTCGCTGAGCACCCGGGCCGTGGCTCGCGGACTCGCTCCGACGGAGCCATCCGATAACGTTCTGATTGCGTACGCCGCGCGGGACGGTACGACGGCAAGTGACGGGGACGGCCGGAACAGCCCATTCACGGCATCGCTCCTTCGCCACATTGAAACGCCGGGGCTGGAGATATCGTTTCTGTTTCGTCGTGTTCGTGACGACGTGATGGCGGCCACCAGACGCGAGCAGCAGCCTTTCGTATACGGCTCTTTATCGAAGGAAGAGATTTACCTGAGAGCTCCTGTGGCGAGCGCTCAAACGCCAGTCGCGTCGGCTCCCGCGCCCGCAGATGCCGCGGAAGACGAGAAGTTTTGGCTGGCTATCCAGACCTCCACGGTGGCAGGCCTCTACGAGGAGTTTCTGGCCAGGTATCCCCGCAGCAGCCACGCCGCAGAAGCGCGCCAGCGGGTCAAGAATTTCAAGGCCAACGAACTTGCGGTGCTCTCATCTCCAGCTGCCCCTCCGAAACCGGACGCAAAAACCGTCGTCCGAAATCTATTTGCGCCCGAAGATAATCAGAAAGTGGCAGCCATCGCGGCCGCTCAGCAACTCAAACTGCCAAGCTTCGCTATCTCGCCTGATCAGAATGATCCACTCAATGCCAACTCCAGATTCGTCGGCGTGTGGTCCAACAAGCGTGGATGGACGAATGGCAAAGGGCGGTATGCCATGCTGATCGTTACGGAGGTCTCTGCCACCGGCTTAGCCAAGGGACACTACCTCTGGGGGCCGCCGACAAAGGCATCGTGGGTGAAGGATGAGGCGGGGTACCGATCGTTTGCCGAATACATTGTGAGCGACAAATTCTCCATCAGCGGAACACCCGTCACCGTCAGGATGGACAAGAACGTCCTTGCGCTGTCGTCCGTCAACAAGGAAAATCCAACTGAGAAGGCGAACATAGAGCTCCGCCCTGTCTGGAAGCTCGTGCCGGTGCCGGAGGATGTTGATCCTTCAAGCAAGCGCGAGAAAACCTCGCAGCCTCATGCTGCCAAAAAGGAAAGCGCGGCCGAACCGAGCCCGCCAGGCAATGTCAGTGGGACGAGCATGGAAGAGCGCTATCGTGCTTGCAGAAAACTCGTCAAAGGATTTGCCCGGCGCGAGGCTTGTGCCCGAACGGGCGTGATCTAGCCCCGGCGGGACATCCGGCCGCTAAACCAATCCCTTGATGAGGGCAATGCCTCAGCGATGTGCGTGATCCGCGCGATCGAGCGACTCCAGCGTCGAGGCATTTGCGCAGAAGCCGTGGTAGTTCTCCGCGGCGGTGCCGTCGGCCAGCTCGCGATCGCACCGGCCTTTGTGGCTGCAAAGCGCGCACACCCGCTCCATGTCGCGCAGCAGTAGGGGCTGCGCGCGGCCGAGCCCTTCGGCGCTGATGCCGAGCTGCTCCAGCATCTTCGGCAGCTCGTCGGCGGAGTGCTTGCCGTGGCGGACCAGCTCCTCCAGATCGTCAGGCGCGATCCGCAGATCTTGCGCGATCCGATCGAAATCGGCGCGGTCGAGCTGCCGGATCTCGTTCAGCTCGCGGCGATGCTTCAGCCAGCTTGCAAAGGACTCGATGAGGTCCTGGACAATGGGATAAGGCCTGGTGGCGGTGCTCATGCGAAGCTCCATTCGAACGGCGGAATTGGAGCGAGATTAGGCACAATGGTGCAGGTGCGCGTTGCGCTGGATCAAACAGCGATGATGGGACCGCGGCCTCCGGTGCACCTCTCCCGCTTGCGGGAGAGGTCGGCGCGTCCGGGCGATGCGAAGCATCGTCCCGCGCGCCGGGTGAGGGTTCTCTCCTCTAGGGGATTATCCCGTTGTGGAGACACCCTCTCCCCAGCCCTCTCCCGCAAGCGGGAGAGGGAGCGCACCTCTTGCGCGGCAGCTAGCCGAACCGCTCCGCCGCCCACGCATACAGGCTGCCCGGGATCGGTTTCTCACTACCCCTTCCCTTGGGCGAGATGTGCAGGCCGATGATCTCGCGGTCGGTGACGAGGCCAAGATAGCTCGAGGGATCGAAGAACAGTTTTGGCTCGGCATGCACGGCGTAGAACGATTGCTTCGGCAAGGCGCAGTGCAGCTCGCCGGTGCGGCGCGCGAGCGCGGTGAGTGCCGCCGGCCCGAAGATCGCGACGCGGATGTCGGAGAGGCGGTTCGAGCCGCCGCGCAGGCGGCGCATCGCAAACGTGACGCGATGGCGCAGCGACAGCCAGTTCGGCGTCAGCTCCTCCTGTTCCATCAGCTCTTCGAAGGCGGCAACGATGCCGTGTCCGGGCGGCAGGTAAATTACGGAGTTGCCGAGCTGGCGCGGACGCTCCCACGCGAAATAGGGCTTTGCGCGATCGATCTCGACGGGCCGGAGCAGCAGCACGTCGGCATCGAGCCAGAGGCCAAGGCCCTTCGCCATCAGCTTCATGCGGAAGAAGTCGCTGAACTGAAGCGTGGTCCAGTCGCGCCAGCTGCCGTCCGGCTGCGGCGGCCGCAATCGTTCCGAGAACGCATGCGGCAGGATCGCCTCGGCATCCGCGTTGCCGATGCCCGCGGGCAGGCCGGGAATGGTGTCAAAACTGTAGACCGTGACCTTGTGGCCAGCAGCCAGCTGCGAGCGCAGACAGGTCTGGCGCAGGGCGTCCATCGGGCCATGCCAGAAGGTGACGATGTCAGGCAGCATGGGCGCAAGCTATAGAGGACAACACTGGCAAAGAAAAAGCCCCGGCGCTGTCAGCACCGGGGCTCGAAACTCAGATCAATTTCAGGCCCAGGCGCGTTCGCGCTTGAGCTTGTCCTCATAGGTGTCGATCGAGGCCTTCTTCTCCATCGTCAGGCCGATGTCGTCGAGGCCGTTGATCAGGCAGTGCTTGCGGAACGGGTCGATCTCGAACTTGACCTTGCCGCCGTCGGGGCCGCGGATCTCCTGGTTCGGCAGGTCGATCGTCAGCGTCGCGTTGGCGCCGCGCTCGGCGTCGTCGAACAGCTTGTCGAGGTCTTCCTGGGCCACGCGGATCGGCAGGATGCCGTTCTTGAAGCAGTTGTTGTAGAAGATGTCGCCGAACGAGGTCGAGATCACGCAGCGGATGCCGAAGTCGAGCAGCGCCCAGGGCGCGTGCTCACGGCTCGAGCCGCAGCCGAAATTGTCGCCGGCGACCAGCACCTTCGCATTGCGATAGGCGGGCTGGTTGAGGACGAAATCGGGATTCTCGCTGCCGTCGTCCTTGTAGCGCTGCTCGGAGAAGAGCCCCTTGCCAAGGCCGGTGCGCTTGATGGTCTTGAGGTACTGCTTCGGAATGATCATGTCGGTGTCGACATTGATGATCTTCAGCGGCGCCGCGACGCCTTCCAGCGTGGTGAACTTGTCCATGGTTGCGCTTTCCCGGGTGGTCTAGGGAACCGGTATTTATCGCGATCGGGGCGGAAATCCTAGGCCGAATTCGACAGATCTCGTCTGCCTAACCGGGCTCTTGAGCTTCGATCGCCGCCATATCGTCGTCCGACAGGCCGAAATGATGGCCGATCTCGTGGATCAGGACGTGGCGGATGATATGGCCGAGGCTTTCGTCGTGCTCGGCCCAGTAATCCAGGATCGGCCGGCGGTAGAGCCAGACCATGTTGGGCAGCCGCGCCACGTCGGCAAAACTCTGCTGCGGCAGGCCGACGCCCTGGAACAGGCCGAGCAGGTCGAACTCGCTCTCGCATGCCATCTCGTCCAGGACCTCCTCGGTCGGGAAGTCGTCGACGCGGATGATCACGCCCTCGCACAGCCTACGAAACTCCGCCGGCAGGCGTTCGAACACTTCGTGCGCCATCGCTTCCATTTCGGCCAGCGAAGGCGCTTTCAATTCCGTCCACATGGGCCTCTCATAGCGTGGGTTTCGCCGCGATGCATCCGGCTTTATAAGCGCGGCGAGGTTGACGGGCGCCATCAAAACGGGGAGCGTAGGCCTCGAAGTGGACGTTTAAATGGGCGGAAAAATGCGAGCGAAAACAGCGCTGACGCTACTGTGCATGGGGTTGTTTTCGCAGTTTTGCGTTGGCGCGGAGGCCCAGACCGCGGCTTCCGGGATCAGGCTCGCCCAGGCGGCCTCCCGAGACGATCTGCCGCCGCCGCGCAAGCGGCCCCCGGCGCGCCTGCGCGTCACGCCCTATTACAGTCCGGATGGCGTCTATCCTCGCTACAATCCCGGTCCCGATGCGGTCCGCGAGTGCAACGCCACCTATGTGCAGGAATATCGCCCGAGCGGCACGGTGATCGTGCCGCATATGAGCTGCTACTGGCGCCGGGGCTGATACGAGCGCGATGCCGTCGCGCGCCTGAGGCGGAGGTCGTCATGACGAGATGGTTCGCATTGGCGGTTGCCGTCGGGCTTGCCGCAGGCCTGCCTCACGCGTCCGCTGCGCACAGGGTGACGAAGCTGCCCGATGCGTCGGCCGGGCGCGCGGTGTTCGACGGGCGCCGACATGTGCGGTCCGACGTCGCGCGATACGCCCCGCGTCCCGATCCGCATTACTACGCGCGGCCGGTCTTCTACCGCCCTTATCCCTACGGCGTGCCGGCACCGTTCGTGCTCGGCTTCGGGCCGTGGTGGTGACGTCGCGGTGCGGCGCACGTCGTTCATTCATGAGGCATTCACGTCGCTGTCCCTAATTTAATCTTGGGAGCGACCGCCAATGAACAGGGATGACGCGAGCCGGGAGCGAGCGTCGCAACTCCGCTGTCCAGATTCAGGGAGAAGTCCATGCTGAGAATATTGGGTCTCAGGGCAAGCCCGATGCGCTTGCTCGGGATTGCGGCCGCCGCGACGCTGATGCTGTCGGCCGGAACGACGCGTCGTGCTGAAGCGATGACTCCAATCAATCCGACCGCGTTGCCTGCGGCGAAGGCCGCAAGTGACGACATGATCCAGGTTCGCCACGGCGGCGGTGGGCATGGTGGCGGCGGCTTCCATGGCGGCGGCGGTTTCCACGGTGGAGGCGGCTTCCACGGTGGCGGAGGACATATCGGTGGCTTCCGCGGCGGTGGTTTCCACGCGGGTGGCTTCCGCGCCGCGCCGGCCTTTCATGGCGGCGGCTATCGCTACGGCGGAATTCACCACTATGGTGGAGGCGGATTCCATCGCTACGGCGTCTATCGCCCGCACTACGGCTATCGTCATTTCCACCGGCGCTATTACGGCGGCTACTATCCCTATTATCACCATCCGCGCCGCTGCCGGGTCATCTGGACCTATTACGGCCCGCGCCGCGTCTGCCGCTGGCATCGCTGGCACCATCCGTACCGCTATTGGTAATGTGAGTTGTGTCGTCATGCCCGGGCTTGTCCCGGGCATCCACGATCTTTCTGTGCAAGTCTAAGAACGTGGATAGCCGGGACGAGCCCGGCCATGACGGAGAACGTCGGTTAAACCCAATCCTTCAGTTTCCACGTCGCCGACGTCCATCGCGTCAGGTTCTCGACCTTCCACTGCTTGAACATCGCCGGCGGCCAGCGGCTGAGCTTCGAGGTCTCCTCGGCCTCGGGCTTGGCGACCATGCGCAGCGGTGCCGCGCGCCGCCGATGCTGGGGCGTCGCCGCGCTGATCAGATCGACATATTCAGGCTTGCTGGCCATGAGCTCGTGTCCTCGCGAAACCCTCGCGAGGACGCAGTGTCGGCGCTGCGGATTAACGGCGGTTTGCCGCAATCGCTCAAATTAAAGCGAGCGGCTTACCGCCACTCCCTGATGTCGACGAAGTGACCCGCGATCGCCGCGGCCGCCGCCATCGCCGGCGACACCAGATGCGTGCGGCCCTTGAAGCCCTGGCGGCCCTCGAAGTTGCGGTTCGACGTCGAGGCGCAGCGCTCTTCGGGAGCCAGCTTGTCGGGGTTCATCGCGAGGCACATCGAGCAACCGGGCTCGCGCCATTCGAAGCCGGCCTTGATGAAGATCTTGTCCAGACCTTCAGCCTCGGCCTGCTCCTTCACGAGGCCGGAGCCCGGCACGACCATGGCGTTGACGCCGCCTGCGACCTGCTTGCCTTCCGCGATCTTGGCGGCGGCGCGCAGATCCTCGATCCGGCCGTTGGTGCAGGAGCCGATGAAGATGCGGTCGAGCTTGATGTCGGTGATCTTCGTCCCCGCGGTCAGGCCCATATATTTCAGCGCGCGGTGCTTCGACAGGCGCTTGGCCTCGTCCGCGATCTTGTCGGGATCCGGCACGCTGCCGGTGACCGAGATCACGTCTTCAGGGCTCGTGCCCCAGGTCACGATCGGCGGCAGCTTCGCTGCATCGAGCCGCAGCTCGTGGTCGAAATGCGCGCCCTCGTCCGAGCGCAACTTCTCCCAGTAGCGCATCGCCGCGTCCCAATCCGCGCCCTTCGGTGCCTTCGGACGGCCGCGCAGAAAGTCGAACGCCTTCTGGTCCGGCGCGACCAGGCCGGCGCGCGCGCCGCCTTCGATCGACATGTTGCAGACCGTCATGCGGCCTTCCATGCTGAGCGCGCGGATCGCGTCGCCGGCGTATTCGAGCACGTAGCCGGTGCCGCCCGCGGTGCCGATCTCGCCGATGATCGCGAGGATGATGTCCTTGCCCGTCACGCCGTCAGGCAATTTGCCGTCGACGGTGACGCGCATGTTCTTCGCCTTCTTCTGGATCAGCGTCTGCGTCGCCAGCACATGCTCGACTTCCGACGTGCCGATGCCGTGCGCGAGCGCGCCGAACGCACCATGCGTCGAGGTGTGGCTGTCACCGCAGACGATGGTGGTGCCGGGCAGCGTGAACCCCTGCTCGGGGCCGATGACGTGGACGACGCCCTGACGCTTGTCGAACTCGTCATAATATTCGATGCCGAATTCCCTGGCGTTGTCGGCCAGCGCCTTGATCTGCTCGATACTTTCAGGGTCCGGGTTCGGCTTGGTGCGGTCGGTGGTCGGCACGTTGTGATCGACGACGGCCAGCGTCTTCTCGGGTGCGTGGACCTTGCGCCCGGTGGCGCGCAGGCCTTCGAACGCCTGCGGTGAAGTGACCTCGTGCACGAGATGGCGATCGATATAGAGCAGGCAGGTGCCGTCCTCGGCTTCGTGCACCAGATGGTCGTTCCAGATCTTGTCGTACAATGTGGTCGGCTTGGACATGAGCGTCAGCTCCAGGAATGTTGTGTCGAGCGGGTTGCGCGGCTGGCGCGCGGGGCAACAAAATCGTCAGCGCAGCTTTTAGGCTGCGCGCGTAAGCTCTGACGTTGCCGAGGTCGCGAAGCGTCCGAAGAACCGGCCGGGCAGCCGCGAGCGATCGTCGATCACGACGCGCTTGACGGGCGAGAGGCTGGTCAAATCTGGAAACATTCCAAGAATATATAGCAGGCCGAACCGGAATCGCGAGGGCTTTGACGCGCACGGCTGACGCAACAAAAAAGCGCGGGGTTTAGCCCCGCGCTCTCGATAACTCGCCTGTAAGCGGAGCTTACTCGTTGACGGCAGCAGCCGGGCGGTCCTGCTTCTTCTCGACGATGCGGGCCGACTTGCCGCGAAGGTTGCGGAGATAATAGAGCTTGGCGCGACGCACCTTGCCGCGGCGCACCACCTTGATCGAGTCGATCATCGGCGACATCACCGGGAACACGCGCTCCACGCCTTCGCCGTACGAAATCTTGCGCACCGTGAAGCTCTCGTTGAGACCGCCGCCGGAACGGCCGATGCAAACGCCTTCATAGGCCTGCACGCGGGTGCGGTCGCCTTCGACGACCTTCACGTTGACGATCACGGTATCGCCGGGGCCGAACTCCGGGATCTCCTTGCTGGCGGAGAGCTTGTCGAATTGCTCTTTTTCGAGCTGTTGGATCAGGTTCATGGGTAAATCTCCATCGGCGCGCCCAGCCTTGGAAAACGGGGGCTGCGCGAAATTCGTTTATCCAGCCATTGCGGATGTGGCCGCTGCTATAAGGCAAGCCGGAGCGTTTGTCACCCGTCTGTCTTGTTTTTTGGTGTTTTTTGGCGTCCGGCCCGATTCGGGACTTTGCTCGGGATCTCGGCCCACAAATCCGGTCGCCGGGCCGCCGTCAGGGCCTCGGATTCCGCCCGCCGCCAGCTGGCGACCTTGGCATGGTCACCGGAGGTCAGGACATCAGGGATCGGTGCCCCCTCGAACAGCTGCGGGCGGGTGTACTGGGGGTATTCGAGCAAGCCGTCCGAAAAGCTTTCCTCGGTTCCCGAGGCTTCCTTGCCCATCACGCCCGGTAGCAGCCGGACGCAGGCGTCAATCAGGGCCAGGGCTGCGATTTCACCGCCGGAGAGCACGTAATCGCCGATCGAGACCTCCTCCAGGCCTCGCCCGTCGATCACGCGCTGGTCCACCCCCTCGAACCGCCCGCAGACGATCAGGGGACCCGGGCCCTTGGCCAGTTCCAGGACACGGGCCTGGGTCAATGGCCGACCCCTCGGGCTCATCAGCAGTTTCGGCCGGTCCGGGCCGATCGCGGCGGCATCGATGGCGGCCGCCAGAACATCGGCCCGAAGCACCATGCCCGGTCCACCGCCGGCCGGGGTGTCATCGACACTGCGATGGCGGTCGGTGGCCGAGGCCCGGATGTCCCGCGCCTCCAGTTCCCAGAGCCCGCCAGCGAGCGCCCGGCCAGCCAGGCTCACGCCGAGCGGCCCCGGAAACATCTCCGGAAACAGCGTCAGCACCGTCGCGCGCCAGGGTGAGGAGGTGGTCATCGGATCTCAGTTATTGTCGTCCCGGACAAGCGGAGCGCAGATCCGGGACCCATAACCACCGCACTTCGTTTTGCGACGGCTGGAGCGATCAGCTTAGCCAAAAATTCTGGCCTGTGGTTATGGGTCCCGGCCCCCCGTGCGCAAGTTGCGCACTAGGCCGGGACGACTCGGGGAGGAATCCTCCTCCGTGTCCTCTGCCTCGATCTCCTGCGGCAGCGCGATCACGACGCGGCCGCCGGCGATGTCGACCTCCGGCACCACCGCGTCCGTGAACGGCAGCAGCATCGTGGTGCCTGTGGGCGGTGCGATCTCGATGATGTCGCCGGCGCCGAAATTGTGGATCGCGAGCACGCGGCCGAGCGCATCGCCCGCCGTGGTCACGGCGGCGAGCCCGATCAGATCGGTGTGATAATATTCGCCCTCGTCCGTCGCGGGCAGCTTTTCGCGCGCGACGTAGAGCTCGATGCCGTTGAGCCGCTCGGCCTCATCGCGGGTCGTGACGCCCTTGAACGTCGCGACCAGATGATCCTTGGCCGTGCGCGCCGTTGCGACCTCGAACTGGCGCTTGCCGTCCTTGGACGAGAGCAGACCGTAGCTGCGCACGGCAAACGGATCTTCCGTGAAGGTCCACAGTTTGACCGCGCCGCGCACGCCATGCGCGGCGCCGATCCGCGCGACGCAGACCAGCGCCGGCATGATCTCGCCTTAACCCTTCGCGGCGGCTTCGGCCTGCGCCTTGCGCTCCTTGCGCGGCACGGCCTTCTCGGGGTTGTTGCGCACTTCGCGCTTCTTGACGCCGGCGGCGTCGAGGAAGCGCGACACACGGTCCGACGGCTGCGCGCCCTTGGCGAGCCAGGCCTTCACCTTGTCCATGTCGAGCTTCAGCCGGGTCTCGTTGTCCTTCGGCAGCAGCGGGTTGAAATAGCCGAGACGCTCGATGAAGCGACCGTCGCGGGGGAAGCGCGAATCGGCGACGACGACGTGATAGACGGGGCGCTTCTTGGTGCCGGCACGGGCGAGACGGATAACGACGGACATCTAAGTTCTCCTTCAAAGTACGTTTTGTTCGGTTGATTGGTATTCCGCGTTGCACGAGACCGTTGCGATCTCCCGCGACGAATTCCTCATTTCTTCTTGCCGGGGAAACCGCCGAGGCCCGGCAGCATCGGCTTGCCGCTCAGTCCGGTCAGGCCCGGAACGTTCGGCAGACCCTGGCGCAGCCCGGGAGGCAAATCCTTCGGCAGGCTGGGCAGACCCTGTCCGCCGCCACCCTGCATCTTCTCCTGCAGCGCCTTCATCTCTTCCGGCGAAGGCGGCTTCATGCCACCGCCAAAACCCATGGCCTGCGCGATGCCGGCGAGCGGACCGCGCTTGCCGGAGCCCATGGCCTTCATCATGTCGGCCATGTTCCGGTGCATCTTGAGCAGCTTGTTGACCTGCTCGACGCTCTGGCCGGAACCTGCGGCGATGCGCTTCTTGCGGCTGGCCTTGAGCAGATCGGGATGACGGCGCTCGTCGCGCGTCATGGAATCGATCACCGCGACCTGGCGCTTCAAGATCTTGTCGTCGATGCCGGCGGCCGCGATCTGGTTCTTCATCTTGGCGATGCCGGGCATCATGCCCATCAGGCCGCTGATGCCGCCCATATTGGCCATCTGCGACAGCTGCTCGCGCATGTCGTTGAGGTCGAACTGACCCTTGCGCATCCGCTCTGCGGTGCGCGCGGCCTTTTCGGCATCGATGTTGGCGGCAGCGCGTTCGACCAGCGAGACGACGTCGCCCATGCCGAGGATGCGGCCGGCGATACGGTCGGGGTGGAAGTCCTCCAGCGCGTCGGTCTTTTCACCGGTGCCGAGCAGCTTGATCGGCTTGCCGGTGACCGCGCGCATCGACAGCGCGGCGCCGCCGCGGCCGTCGCCGTCGACTCGTGTCAGCACGATGCCGGTGAGGCCGACGCGCTCGTCGAAGGCGCGGGCGAGGTTGACGGCGTCCTGGCCGGTGAGGCTGTCTGCCACCAGCAGCACTTCATGCGGATTGGCAGCGGCTTTGATGGCTGCCGCTTCCGCCATCATCTCTTCGTCGAGCGTGGTGCGGCCGGCGGTATCGAGCAGCACGACGTCGTAGCCGCCGAGCTTGCCGGCCTCGAGCGCGCGCTTTGCGATCTGCGCCGGCTGCTGGCCGGCAACGATCGGCAGCGTCGGAATGTCGAGGTCGCGGCCCAGTACGGCCAGCTGCTCCATCGCCGCGGGACGGTAGATGTCGAGCGAGGCCATCAGCACCTTGCGCTTGTCGCGCTGGACCATGCGACGGGCGAGCTTTGCGGTGGTGGTGGTCTTGCCGGAGCCTTGCAGGCCGACCATCATGATCGGCACCGGCGGCACGGAATTGATGTCGATCGTCTGGCTTTCGGCGCCGAGCGTGTTGATCAGTTCGTCATGGACGATCTTGACCACCATCTGGCCGGGTGTCACCGATTTGACAACGGTGGCGCCGATCGCCTGCTCGCGGACGCGTTCGGTGAAGCTGCGCACCACTTCGAGGGCGACGTCGGCTTCCAGCAGCGCACGGCGCACCTCGCGCATGGCGGCGTCGACGTCCTTTTCGGTCAGCGCACCGCGCCCCGTCAGACGATCGAGAATGCCGCCAAGCCGTTCCGACAGATTGTCGAACAATGCCGTTGTCCCTTTTCCACCTCCCCCGCAAGCGCGGGGAAGGGAGCAGAAAATCCAAACACCTTCACGCCCGAGGGCGCACAGCGCTGTCGGGCGTTGGCCTCTGGCCTCTGGGACCAGTCGGCGGGTCGAAAAGAAAGCCTTTCCGAGAAAGTGGCCGGGTTAAACGCCGCGGCCGCCCGAAAGTCAAGGAAAGTTAGGGTGGCCGGGGCGGCTTTGGAAGGCAAAGCCTTGAAAAGATGAACTTTCTTGCGGCGGGTTCCTTTTCCGCAGACCCCGCCCATATAGCGGTGATGTCTTGCCCCTCCGACCATCCCTGAACCCAGATCCGTGCCGATCACCCGCCGCCGCCTTTTCGGACTGCTCGCCGGTGCCGGCGCATTGGTCGGCGTGCCCTCCCTTTGGATGTCTCGCATGAAAACCTACGACGGCCCGGCCTCCGACCATTTCGACGGACTGACCTTCTTCGATCCGGACGGCGCGCCGCCGAAATCGCTTCGTGAGGTCCTGCGCTGGCAATTCGGCGGCAAGCGGCAGCGCGCGACCTGGCCGGATTGGGCGCCGAGCCCCCACGCCGACACCCCGCCGGACCGCGTCGACGGCGATAAGGTGCGGCTCTCTTTCGTCGGCCACGCCAGCTGGCTCATCCAGACCGGCGGCCTCAACATTCTCGTCGATCCCGTCTGGTCGACGCGGGTCTCGCCCGTCAGCTTCGCCGGGCCGAAGCGGCACAACGATCCCGGCATTGCGTTCGATCATTTGCCGAAGATCGATGTCGTGCTGGTCTCGCACGGCCATTACGACCATCTCGACATCGCGACGCTGTCGCGGCTCGCCAAGAACTTTGCCCCGCGTGTGGTGACCCCGCTCGGCAATGACGTCACGATGCGCAGCACCGATGCGACGATCAAGGTGGACGCGTTCGACTGGCATGATCGCGTCGAACTCGGTGGCGGCATCGCCGTGACGCTGGTGCCGACCCGGCACTGGTCGGCGCGCGGGATGTTCGATCGCAATAAGGCGCTGTGGGCGAGTTTCGTGCTGGAGACGCCGGCGGGGAAAATCTACGTCGTCTGCGATTCCGGCTATGGCGATGGCGGGCATTTCCGCCGCGTCGCCGAGAAGCACGGCCCGTTACGCTTGGCGATCCTCCCGATCGGCGCCTACGAGCCGCGCTGGTTCATGCGCGATCAGCACATGAACCCGGAAGACGCGGTGAAGGCGCTCGCGGATTGCGACGCGCAAGCCGCACTCGGGCATCACCACGGCACGTTCCAGCTGACCGATGAAGCAATCGATGCGCCGGCGAAGGCGCTGGTCGAGGCACTCGACGCCGCGAAGGTTCCGCAGGAAAGATTTGTGGCGATGAAGCCCGGGCAGGTGGTGGAGATCTGACTCGCCCGTGCGATTTATCTCCGCTGTCGTCCCGGACAAGCGGAGCGCAGATCCGGGACCCATAGCCACAGGGAGAAGTTTGGCGAAGATTCGGAGTTACCTTTGTCGCGTCACAACCACTCCCTGTGGTTATGGGTCCCGGCCTGCGCCGGGACGACACCGTTGTTGTGGCCGGCAGTTGTGCCTCTTAGGGCCTACGGCCCCGTCTTGATCGCCCAGCTCACATTCACCGTCACCGCCAGCGTTTCCTCGCCCGGCGCGACCGCGGCCTGCGGTGCGGCCATCGGAGCTGCGGCCATGCGTCCCTTGAACAGCGGCATCGGGGCGCCGCCTTCGGACACGCTGAGCGGCGCGCCGAGCGTGACGCCGGTGGCTTTGGCGTAGATCTCCGCTTTGCGGCGAGCGTCTGCGACAGCCTTCTCGCGGGCATCGTCGAGCAATTTCGAGGCCTGCGTCACCTCGAAGGAGATGTTGCCGATATCGTTGGCGCCGGCGCCGACCAGCGTGTCGATGATGGCGGCGACCTTGGTCACGTCGCGGATCTTCACGGTGACGCGGTTGGAGGCGCGGAAGCCGACCACGGGCGAGGCGCCGGTGGATTTGTTCTGACCGTATTGCGGCTGCAGCGACAGCCGCGAGGTCTGGTAATCCTTCTCGTCAATGCCTGCGCCCTTCAGCGCCAGCAGCACCTTGCCCATCGCGGCGTTGTTGGCGTCGGACGCTTCCTTCGCAGACTTGGCGTCGTTGGCGACGCCGGCGTCGATCTGCGCCAGATCAGGCGCGGCGGAGATCGTGGCTTCGCCGCTCACCGAAATCGCGGACGGAAAATCGTCGGCAAGCGCAGGCGTTGCCAGCAGCACGGCGGCAAAGCACGTAACAAGGGAGGTCAAAAGGATGGCAGGCTTTTTCATCGGTCTCACTTCAGCGGCACGAATACATTGATCACGAGCTTGTCCTCGGCCGTCTTCAGGGGATCGGTGAGGTACTCCTCGATGAAGGTGTCCTTGGCTTCCAGCTTCTTGTCGTCGAGATGATTGGTGATCGCCTCGTAGGTGTTGTCCATGTTGTCGTAGGAACCGCGATGGACGAATTTCAGGGCCTTGCCCTCCGGCGATTTGCCGATGCTCATGTCCTTGGGCAGGTTCTTCGGGTCCTGCTCGACCGGGATCTCGGCAAGGAAGGTGAAGCCGGTGTCGTCGGTCGAGGTGTAGACGATCATCGAATTGCCGGCGTGCTTGATGCCCTGCTTGTCCAGCAGCGTGTTCAGTGCCTTGAAGGCGTCGATCAGCGTGTCGAAGGCCGAGTCCCAATTGGCAGTGCCCTTGACCATCACGACCTTCCTGGACTCGAGCGTGGTCTCCTGGCCGAAGGGATCGGCCGTCTGCACGGGAGCCGGCGTCGCGGCGGCAGCCGGGGGCGGAGTGGCCGGGCTGGGTGAGGCACTGGCGGCGGGCGAGGGGGCAGGGGACGTTGCAGGGCTTGGCGAGGCGCTGCCCGCCGGCGAGGGCGTGGCCACGGGTGCAGCGCTCGCGGCCGGGGCGGGCGAAGCTGACGGGGCCGGCGAGGGGCTCGCCGATGCGGCCGGCGCCGGGCTAGGCGTTTGGGCCAGCGTGGCGGACAGACCAAACGACAAGGCCGCTGCCGGGATCAGCGCGGCTAAAGCGAGACGACGAAACCTGAACATTTTTATTCTCCCCAATAGCTTATCCGCCAAGGCCTTGCGTCCCCGAGGCCTTAACCCGGCCGCATGTCCCGGATCGCGCGAATTTCGCCGTTCTAACACGCGAGCGCCGAATTCGTCCCATGACAGATGCGTCATGGCAGCGTCCTGGCTCTTGTCGGCAAATCACTGGCCAAGCCGCCAAGGATCGCCATATAAGGCAGGCGAAATTCGGGAATTTTCATGAGCGCGCTGGCCAACCACGCATTTGCCAAGATGAACGGCATCGGCAACGAGATCGTCGTTGTCGACATGCGCGATTCCACCTCAAAGATCACCCCCGACGATGCCCGCGCAGTGGCATCGGCCCGAGGCGGCGTGCCCTACGACCAGCTTATGGTGCTCCAGAAGCCGCGCTTCGACGGCACCGAAGCTTTCATCAGCATCTACAACTGTGACGGCTCCGAGGCCGGCGCCTGCGGCAACGGCATGCGCTGCGTGGTGCGCCGCGTCTTCGAGAAGACCGGCCAGACCAATGCAACGTTCGAGACGGCCGCGGGCCTGCTCAACGCCTGGCAGGGTCCGGCGCCGGATCTTTATACGGTGGACATGGGCGCGCCGAAGTTCGGCTGGCAGGACATTCCGCTCGACCAGGAATTCCGCGACACCCGCTACATCGAATTGCAGATCGGCCCGATCGACAATCCGATCCTGCATTCGCCGTCGGTGGTCAGCATGGGCAATCCGCATGCGATTTTCTGGGTCGATGACGTCAACGCCTACGATCTCGAGCGTTTCGGTCCGCTGCTGGAAAACCACCCGATCTTCCCCGAGCGCGCCAACATCACGCTCGCCCATATCGTCGATTCCCAGCACATCACGATCCGCACCTGGGAGCGCGGCGCCGGCTTGACCAGGGCCTGCGGCTCGGCCGCTTGTGCCACGGCGGTTGCGGCGGCGCGGCTGAAGCGCGCCGAGCGCAATGTCGAGATCACGCTGCCCGGCGGCAAGCTCGGGATCGAATGGCGCGAGCGCGACGATCACGTGCTGATGACGGGCACGGCGACCTTCGAATATGAAGGCAATTTCGATCCCGCGCTGTTCGCGCCGGTCGGGTGATGAGCGTCGACATCGTCACCTTCGGCTGCCGCCTCAACGCCTTCGAGGCCGAGGTGATCCGCCGCGAGGCCGAGGGCGCGGGACTCGCTGATACCATCGTCATCAACAGCTGCGCCGTGACCAACGAGGCGGTGGCGCAGGCGCGGCAGTCGATCCGCAAGCTGAAGCGCGAGCGGCCGGGTTCGCGCATCGTCGTCACCGGTTGCGCGGCGCAGACGCAAAGCGGCATGTTTGCCGAGATGGCCGAGGTCGACCGCGTCGTCGGCAATGACGACAAGATGCGATCGTCCGCATGGCGCGCGGCGCGGGCGGCGTTCGATCTCGGTGCGAGCGAAAAAATCGCCGTCAGCGACATCATGGCGGTGAAGGCGATGGCGCCGCATCTCGTCGACGGATTTGCGCGGGGCCTGCCGCGCGTGTTCGTGCAGGTGCAGAACGGCTGCGACCATCGCTGCACCTTCTGCATCATTCCGTTCGGCCGCGGCAATTCGCGCTCGGTGCCGATGGGCGCCGTGGTCGATCAGGTGCGGGCATTGGCCGAGCGCGGCCATGCCGAGATCGTCTTGACCGGGGTCGATCTCACCAGTTACGGCACTGACCTGCCGGGCGCGCCGAAACTCGGCATGCTGACGAAGCAGATCTTGCGGCATGTGCCGGAGCTGAGGCGCCTGCGCATCTCCTCGATCGATTCGATCGAGGCGGACAGCGACCTGTTGGATGCCATCGCCGGCGATGCGCGGCTGATGCCGCATCTGCACCTGTCGCTGCAGTCCGGCGACGACATGATCTTGAAGCGCATGAAGCGGCGGCATACGCGCGGCGACGCCATCGCGTTCTGCGACCAGGTCCGCCGCCTGCGCCCGGATATCGCGCTGGGTGCCGACATCATTGCGGGCTTTCCGACCGAGACCGAGGAGATGTTCTCGCGCTCGATCGACCTGGTCGAGGAATGCGGCCTGGCCTTCCTCCACGTTTTCCCCTATTCGCCGCGTCCCGGCACGCCAGCCGCGCGAATGCCGCAGGTGGCGGGCGGCGCAATCAAGCAGCGTGCGAAACGGCTACGTGCGACGGGCGAAGCGGCATTGCGCCAGCGGCTGCAAGCCGAGATCGGCGCCACGCGTGAGGTGCTGATCGAGAGCGACGGGCAGGGACGGACGGAGCACTATCTGCCGGTGGCGATTGCGGGCGAGCGTGTGGGGAGTGTGGTGTCGCTGCGGATCGCGGGCAATGATGGCGAGCGCCTCACCACATAACCGGTGTCGTGGGGGGGGGGGGGGGGGGGGGGCCCCGCGGCGCGGGGGGGGGGGGGGGGGGGAAGAAAGGGGGGGGGGGGGGGGGGGGGGGCGGCGCCGGGGGGGGGGGGGGGGGGGGTTGGGGGGTGGGGCGGGGTCGGGGGGCATTTTTGGGGGCGCCCCAAACCAAAAACCGGGGGGGGCGGCCGGGCTTCCCGGGCCGACCCAGTACGCCGCGACTTCTCCGTATCCCACTAACGTCTCTGGAATACTGGATCACCCGCTTTCGCGGGTGATGACACCGAAGCGTGTGGTGCGCAGCAAGCGCCTACAACGCCCGTACCTGCCAGAACCGCAGCGTCCGCCGCGCATTCTCCGGGGTCATGCGCGCGTAATGGCTTTGAGCCCTTGCGATATCGGGCGGCTTCATCGCGCCGCTCGCAAACCGGCTCTGAAGCACGGCCGCGGTTGTTTCCCAGCTGAGTTGCGCCGCCTTGCACGGCACCAGCAGGCCGTCCTCGCGCAGGCTTTGCATCAGCGGGCGAATCACTTCCACGGTCGATCCCGCCAATGCGGCCAATGCGGCCACCGCTTCTTCGTAGCGCCGTTGCGTGGCGAAGCCGAGCAGCGTCGCTTCGCTGAGCTGGCCGGCCGCCTTGAGGCCTGCGACGGCGCGCTTGGCACCTTCGAAATCGCGGACGCCCGACATCTCGCGCTCGACACCGGCGGTGACGGCGGCGATCGCGGTCTGGATCTCCTCGAACAGATGCGGCAGCGCGCGCGACAACAGGCGGGTCCGCACGGCATCGCTCGCCGAGCGCAGCAATTGACGACGCAGGTCCGACGGCAGATCGACGCGGACGCCAACGCTGACAGCGAGCTCGGGGTCGGCCTCGGCCTGTCCGACGATGACGGCAAATCCGTTTCCGGACACGCGCGCGCCGGGATTGGCGGCGAGCCGGCGGCTGACGCTGGGATAGCGTCGCGCCAGCAGCGCATCGGTGACGATCTCCTTCAGCCACCAGCGTCCGGCGACTGCGAGCAGATGCGGTTCGCCCTTGGATGATGCGATCTGCACCAGCGCGCCGTCGTCGAGGCGCGCGGATTCCTGCAGCACGGGACCGGCGATGCGGATTTCGTCATTGTTGGCGAGGCGGCGAATGACCGATGGCGGCGCCTGCGCGATCGGGGCGAGCTGCGCGCTGATCTCGGCGAGCGCAACGCGTGCGCCCATGTCGGCGATGGCGCGGAGCTCGATGGTGCCGATCAGGCGATCGAGCACGTCGTCGAACAGCGCGATCTGCTCGTCGTCGAAACTGCCGGCGGAGGACAGGAACAGGTCGGTGACGCGGCGGGCTGTTGCCAGGCCCTTTTCCGCGGAGCCAGTCCGAAGCGCGGACTCGACCTCGTCGATGATCGATAACTCGGCCGTGGACATGACGCGCAGCTCGTCCTGAGCAGATTGACGGAAGCTTGTTCTAAGCAACCGTTATCATTAGCGACGAGCACTGAACGTTTCGTAAACTATAGGGAGAGCTGGTGGCTTCGAGCGGCATCTCGCTTTCGCCGCGGAGGTACTGCGCTCCCTCCCCCCGCTTGCGGGAGAGGTGAACGACAGTGCCACTATTCTCCGTTCCACCCGCAGGCGCGGAGCCGCTCGTGCATGTGGGGAGGGGCCGGCGCCACCACGCGGACCGGCTCCTTGTTCCGGGAGATCGGCACCACGATCTCGCGGGAATGCAGGTGCAGCTTCGGCTCGCCGAAGCGCGGGCCGTTGCCGTAAATGTTATCGCCGAAGATCGGCCAGCCGGTCGCCGACGAATGCACCCGCAATTGATGAGTCCGCCCGGTCACCGGTTCCATGGCGAGCCAGGTCAGGCCGTCGCCCCGGCCCATCACCTTCCAGTTGGTGATGGCCTTTTGGCCCTCGGGATCGGGCTTCTGCCACCAGCCGCGTTCGGCGTTCAGCCGCCCGAGGGGCATGTCGATGGTGCCTTCGTCCTCAGTGGGGCCGCCCTCGACGATGGTCCAGTAGGTCTTGCCGATCTTGCCATGCTTGAACAGCAGGCCGAGCGACGCCGTCGCCTTGCGATGGCGGCCGAGCACGAGGCAACCCGAGGTGTCCTTGTCCAGCCGGTGGGCCAGCACCGGCGGCCGCGGCAGGCCGAAACGAAGCGCGTCGAAGGAGGTTTCCAGATTGGCCCCGCCCTTGGGTCCGCGATGCACCGGCAGGCCGGCCGGCTTGTCGATGACCAGCATCAATCCGTCGCGATGGAGCACGCGCGCCAGGATTTCGTCAGCGGTCAATTCGGGAACATCGAGCAATTGCAGCACTTTCGGTCAAGACTTTCGTTTGCGAGCCGGAACGGCTAACACACCGCCACCATGAACGATACCACCCCCGAGACCCCCAAGCTGAGCTGGTGGCGCCGCCTGTCCGACGGGCTGAAGCGCACCTCGTCCTCGCTCGGGACCGCGGTCGCCGACCTCGTCACCAAGCGGAAGCTCGACCGCGCCATGCTCGATGACATCGAGGACGTGCTGCTGCGCGCCGACCTCGGCACCTCGGTCGCGGTGCGGATCGCGGATGCCGTCGGCACCGGCCGCTACGACAAGGCGATCTCGGCGGACGAGGTCAAGGACGTCGTCGCGACCGAGGTCGAGAAGGTGCTGGCGGCGGTGGCCAAGCCGCTCGAGATCGACGCCGGCAAGAAGCCGTTCGTCATCCTCGTGGTCGGCGTCAACGGCTCCGGCAAGACCACCACCATCGGGAAACTCTCGCAGAAATTCGCGTCCGAAGGCCGCAAGGTGATGCTGGCCGCCGGCGACACGTTTCGCGCAGCGGCGATCGAGCAGCTCAAGGTCTGGGGCGAACGCACCAGGACGCCCGTCATATCAGGTGCGCAAGGCTCGGATTCAGCTAGCCTCGCCTT
Source organism: Bradyrhizobium sp. WSM4873 (assembly GCF_055811355.1). Classification (NCBI taxonomy): domain Bacteria; kingdom Pseudomonadati; phylum Pseudomonadota; class Alphaproteobacteria; order Hyphomicrobiales; family Nitrobacteraceae; genus Bradyrhizobium; species Bradyrhizobium sp. WSM4873. The sequence goes on from NZ_JBVVPS010000024.1 coordinate 48,012, forward strand.
CAACGCGCTGACGGCGGCGAAGGAGCAGGGCGTCGACGTGCTCCTGATCGACACCGCCGGGCGGCTTCAGAACAAGGCCGAGCTGATGAACGAGCTCGAAAAGGTCGTGCGCGTCATCCGCAAGGTGGACGCGACTGCGCCGCATGCGGTGCTGCTTGTGCTGGACGCCACTGTCGGCCAGAACGCGCTATCGCAGGTCGAGGCCTTCCATCGCACCGCCGGGGTCACCGGTCTCGTGATGACGAAGCTCGACGGCACCGCCCGCGGCGGCATTCTGGTGGCGCTCGCGGAGAAATTCAAACTGCCGGTGCATTTCATCGGCGTCGGCGAAGGCGTGGACGATCTCGCGCCGTTCACCGCGCGCGATTTCGCCCGCGCGATAGCCGGAATCGAAAGCTGAAGAATGGACAAGACCCAGCCGCATCCGCTGTTCAAGCTTGCGACCGAGCTCGGCCCGTTGCTCGTGTTCTTCTTCGTCAATGCGAAGTTCAACCTGTTCGCCGCGACCGGCGCCTTCATGGTCGCGATCGTCGCGGCGATGATCGCCTCCTATGTTGTGACGCGCCACATCCCGATCATGGCGATCGTGACAGGCGTCATCGTGCTGGTGTTCGGCACGCTGACCCTGGTGCTGCACGACGAGACCTTCATCAAGCTCAAGCCGACCATCATCTACGCTTTGTTCGCCGCGATCCTCGGCGGCGGCCTGTTGTTCGGCCGCTCCTTCATCGCCGTGATGTTCGACCAGATGTTCAATCTGACGCCGCAGGGCTGGCGCATCCTGACGCTGCGCTGGGCGCTGTTCTTCGCCGGCATGGCGGTGTTGAACGAGATCGTCTGGCGTACCCAGAGCACCGACTTCTGGGTCAACTTCAAGGTGTTCGGCGTCACGCCGATCACCATGATCTTCGCCATCGCCCAGATGCCGCTGACCAAGCGTTATCACCTCGAGCCGGCGTCGCTGGAAGCGAGCGAGGCCGAGGCGGGCGATGTGCGGAAGGGGTAGGAAGTGGTTGGAGTCATTCCGGGTTCGATGCTGTCGCATCGTCCCGGAATGACGGTGGCTATTTCAACGCCTTCTCCATCTGCGGCAACAACACCGTCCGCAGATTGTCCGGCGTGATCGGCCCGACCAGCTTGTAGACGATGGTGCCTTCGCGACCGACGACGAAAGTCTCGGGCACGCCATAGACGCCCCATTCGATCGAGGCGCGGCCGTTGGCATCGACGCCGACGTGGCCGAACGGGTTGCCGTAGCGCCCGAGGAAGCGCCGCGCATTGTCGGCGGCATCCTTGTAGTTGATGCCGACGAGCTGGAAGCGCTTGTCTTTTGCCAGTTCGGTCAGGAGCGGCGCCTCGTCGTGGCACGGCACGCACCAGGACGCCCAGACATTGACGAGGCTGACCTTGCCCTTGAATGCAGCGGGATCGAGGCCGGGGATCTGCGCGTTGTCGGCCTGCAATCCCTCGAGCGGCGGCAGCGTGGTTTGCGGCGCGGGGCGTCCGATCAGCGCGGAAGGGATCCGCGAGGGATCGCCGCTGCCAAGCCGGAACCAGAACAGCAACGCCAGGCCGATGAAGGCGATCAGCGGCAGCACCATCAGGAAGGTGCGGCGCTGCGGCGGAGCGGACGTCGATTGCTCGCTCATGATCGATCTCTCATGCTTGATCTCTCATGGCCGATCCGTCGCGCTGCGGCCGGAGCGGCGGGTCACGCCGCTGCGCTCGAGCTCGCGCAGGCGCTGTGTCTGGCTACGATAATCGAGCACGATCCAGCCGATCAGGATCACGACCACGAGGGCGGCCGCGGCATAGGACGTCACGATGAAGGGCGCGTAGGGACCGAGCGACATGATCATGCCGCCCCGACTTCTTTTGACGCGCTGCCCTCGCGCGAGCCGGTGCCGACTTCCGAAAACGCCACACGGCTCGCCTGCATCATCTGCAGAGACCGCACGCGCCGACGCAAAATTTCGTTGCGCATCGCAGCCAGATGCAGCGTGACGAACAGCAGGGTGAACGCGACCGCCATCACCAGCAGCGGAATCAAGAACGATTTGTCAAGCGACGAGCCGCCCATCCTCATCACCGAGGCCGGCTGGTGCAGCGTGTTCCACCAGTCGACCGAGAATTTGATGATGGGCAGGTTGATCGCGCCGACCAGGGTCAGCACGGCGGCGGCGCGCGCCGCGCGGGAGGGATCGTCGACCGCGCGCCACAGCGCCATCAGGCCGAGATACATCAGGAACAGGATCAGCACCGAGGTCAGCCGCGCGTCCCACTCCCAATAGGTGCCCCACATCGGCCGGCCCCACAGCGAGCCCGTCAGCAGCGCGAGGAAGGTGAAGCTGGCGCCGATCGGGGCGGCCGCTTTGGCGGCGACGTCGGCGAGCGGATGCCGCCACACCAGCGTGCCCAGCGAGGCGATGCTCATCACGCCCCACACGAACATCGACAGCCAGGCATTGGGCACGTGGATGAACATGATCTTCACCGTCGCGCCCTGCTGATAGTCGTCGGGCGCGGTGGCGGACTGATAGAGCCCGATCGCGAGCAGGATGATTGTCGCAGCCGCAAGCCACGGCAACAGCCGCGCCGTCAGCGCGAGGAACCGTGTGGGGTTGGCGAGGTCGATCAGCGTCATGGTATCCTGATAATCACCGGTAAGCGCTCACGCAATCAGCACGAAAGTCCGCAGCGAAAGTTGATCGGGGTCAAGGTCAGCCCAGTCCCTCTCAATCCAGTCCATGCTTCAGGCTCGCCGCAGCCGCGAAGGGGCCGATCACGAGGCTGACCAGCGACAGCGCGCACAGGATCGAGAACGGCGCGCCGAACGTCATGGGTCCGACGATCACCGCCTGCGAGGCCGCGACGCCGAAGATCAGCACCGGGATGGACAGCGGCAGCACCAGGACGGCCATCAGCAAGCCGCCACGATGCAGCGTCACCGCCAGCGCCGCGCCGATCATGCCGGTAAACGTCAATGCCGGGGTGCCGGCGAGCAGCGTCAGCGCCACCGCGCCGGTCGCGACCATGTCGAGGTTGAGCAGCAGGCCGAGCACGGGGGTTGCGACGATCAGCGGCAGGCCCGCCGCGAGCCAATGCGCCAGCGCCTTCGCCGCGCAGGCGAGTTCCAGCGGAGTCCGGCTCATCGTGATCAGGTCGAGCGAGCCGTCCTCGTGGTCGGCCATGAACAGCCGGTCCAGGGTGAGCAGGCTCGCCAGCAACGCCCCCAGCCACAGGATCGCCGGCCCGAGCCGCGACAGCAGCGCCAGATCCGGCCCCACCGCAAACGGCATCAGCACCACCACGGTCAGAAAGAACAGCACGCCAATCAATGCCCCGCCGCCAACACGGAGCGCGATCCTGATGTCCCGGCGAATCAGGGCGGACAGGGCGGTCATGGGGTGACTCTTTCCTCGGCGAGACGGCCGTAAGAGCCCGGCTCGTGCCCAGGGCAAACTGCGCTCCCTCCCCCCTTGTGGGGGAGGGCGGGGGAGAGGGGTAGCCGCGGGAGAGATGGTTGTTGGGTCCGTGGCGCCAGCAACAGAGCGCCCGCCTGCCGACCGCTAGAACCGAGAGAGTGCGCCGCGTGGCACCCCCCTCCCTGACCCTCCCCCACAAGGGGGGAGGGAACGGAGAGGGCGGAGCCAAGCCGCTTGGAAAACTGAGGGTCAACGGGAATCATGCCATCCCCCCGATCCGCAGCTCCCGCGAATCGATCCCGAGTGGGGCGTGGGTGGCGGCGATGATCAGGCCGCCGCGGCTGAGGTGCTCGCGCATCAATCCGGAGAACATGTCCTGTCCCGCGACATCCAGCGCCGTGGTCGGCTCATCCAATAGCCAGACCGGTCGGCGGACTGTCAGCAGGCGGGCCAGCGAGAGCCGGCGGCGCTGGCCGGCGGACAGGAAGGCGGCGGGCAGATCGGCGGCATGGTCGAGCCCGACGATGGCGAGGCTCTCGCCGGCGTCGAAACGCTCTCCGCCGAGGAAATCGGCCCAGAATGTCAGATTCTCGGCCACGCTCAGGGCCGGCTTCAGGGCGTCGCGATGGCCGAGATAGTGGCACTGCTCCGGCAATGTCAGCTCGGCGTCGCCTCCGGCCAGCGCGATCGTGCCGCCCGCCGGAATGAGCAGGCCTGCGATCAGCCGCAGCAGCGAGGTCTTGCCCGATCCGTTGCGGCCGACGACCGCCACGGCTTCGCCGGAGCCGGCCCCGAAATCGAGCCCGGAAAACACCTCGCGGCCGCCCCGCACGCATGTGACCCCATGTCCGGAAAGCTGCATCTCGCCTCGTACCAACCCGCTCAACGTCAGGCCTCAGGAAAACTTGCGGTAGCGCATGGGAATTTTTGGCTCGCGGATTGCTGCGGCACGTTTGTGGCTGTGGCGGCCCGGTTAGAAAGCTTCTATAAGCCCGGAACTACTTGATGCAGCAACTCAACCTGCCCCTGCAAGCGACTCAGCCTGCCTACGCTGACGGTGTTAAAATACCCTGCCGGGTATAACTAACAATTGGGATTTCCTACATGACCTCGCTCGACAGCTTCAAATGCAAAAAGACCCTCAAGGTCGGCGCCAAGACCTATGTCTATTACAGCCTGCCCACGGCCGAGAAGAATGGTCTGAAGGGAATTTCGAAACTCCCCTACTCGATGAAGGTTTTGCTCGAGAACCTGCTCCGCAACGAGGACGGCCGCTCGGTCAAGAAGGCAGACATCGTCGCGGTGTCGAAATGGCTGCGCAAGAAGTCGCTGGAGCATGAGATCGCCTTCCGCCCGGCGCGCGTGCTGATGCAGGACTTCACCGGCGTTCCCGCCGTGGTCGACCTCGCCGCGATGCGCAACGCGATGCAGAAGCTCGGCGGCGATGCCGAGAAGATCAATCCGCTGGTGCCGGTCGACCTCGTCATCGACCACTCCGTGATCGTGAACTTCTTCGGTGACAACAAGGCCTTCGGCAAGAACGTCACGGAGGAATACAAGCAGAACCAGGAGCGCTACGAGTTCCTGAAATGGGGCCAGAAGGCGTTCTCGAACTTCTCCGTCGTGCCGCCCGGCACCGGCATCTGCCACCAGGTCAATCTCGAATATCTCTCCCAGACGGTCTGGACCAAGAAGGAGAAGATGACGGTCGGCAAGAAGACCGGCACCTTCGAGGTCGCCTATCCCGACTCGCTGGTCGGCACCGATTCCCACACCACCATGGTCAACGGTCTCGCCGTGCTCGGCTGGGGCGTCGGCGGCATCGAGGCGGAAGCCTGCATGCTCGGTCAGCCGCTGTCGATGCTGCTGCCCAACGTCGTCGGCTTCAAGCTGAAGGGCGCGATGAAGGAAGGCGTCACCGCGACCGACCTCGTGCTGACCGTGACGCAGATGCTGCGCAAGCTCGGCGTGGTCGGCAAGTTCGTCGAATTCTTCGGCCCCGGCCTCGACCATCTCTCGGTCGCCGACAAGGCGACCATCGCCAACATGGCGCCCGAATATGGCGCGACCTGCGGCTTCTTCCCGGTCGATGCCGCTGCACTCGATTATCTCAAGACCTCCGGCCGCGCCTCGGCGCGCGTCGCGCTGGTGCAGGCCTATGCGAAGGCGCAAGGGCTGTTCCGCACCGCCAAGTCGGCCGATCCGGTGTTCACGGAGACGCTGACGCTCGACCTCGGTGACGTCGTGCCGTCGATGGCCGGTCCGAAGCGCCCCGAGGGCCGGATTGCGCTGCCGTCCGTGGCCGAGGGCTTCTCGCTCGCGCTCGCCAGCGAATACAAGAAGGCCGAGGAGCCGGCGAAGCGCTTTGCCGTCGACGGCAAGAAGTTCGACATCGGCCATGGTGACGTCGTGATCGCCGCGATCACCTCCTGCACCAACACCTCGAACCCGAGCGTGCTGATCGGCGCCGGTCTGCTGGCGCGCAACGCCGCCGCGAAGGGCCTCAAGGCAAAGCCGTGGGTGAAGACCTCGCTGGCCCCGGGCAGCCAGGTGGTGGCGGCCTATCTCGCCGATTCCGGTCTCCAGGCCGATCTCGACAAGGTCGGCTTCAACCTGGTCGGCTTCGGCTGCACCACCTGCATCGGCAATTCCGGTCCGCTGCCCGAGGAGATCTCGAAGTCGATCAACGACAACGGCATCGTCGCGGCTGCCGTGCTCTCCGGCAACCGCAACTTCGAAGGCCGCGTCTCGCCGGACGTGCAGGCGAACTATCTGGCCTCGCCGCCGCTCGTGGTCGCCCACGCGCTCGCGGGCACCGTCACCAAGAACCTCGCCGTCGAGCCCCTCGGTGAAGGCAAGGACGGCAAGCCGGTGTACCTCAAGGACATCTGGCCGACGACCAAGGAGATCAACGCCTTCATGAAGAAGTTCGTGACCGCGTCGATCTTCAAGAAAAAGTATGCCGACGTGTTCAAGGGCGACACCAACTGGCGCAAGATCAAGACCGTCGAGAGCGAGACCTATCGCTGGAACATGAGTTCGACCTATGTGCAGAACCCGCCCTATTTCGAAGGCATGAAGAAGGAGCCGGAGCCGGTCACCGACATCGTCGAGGCCCGCATCCTCGCCATGTTCGGCGACAAGATCACCACCGACCACATCTCGCCGGCCGGTTCGATCAAGCTCACCTCGCCCGCGGGCAAATATCTCAGCGAGCACCAGGTGCGTCCGGCCGACTTCAATCAGTACGGCACGCGCCGCGGCAACCACGAAGTCATGATGCGCGGCACCTTCGCCAACATCCGCATCAAGAACTTCATGCTGAAGGGCGCCGACGGCAATATTCCGGAAGGCGGTCTCACCAAGCACTGGCCCGACGGCGAGCAGATGTCGATCTACGACGCCGCGATGAAATATCAGCAGGAGCAGGTGCCATTGGTGGTGTTCGCCGGCGCCGAATACGGCAATGGCTCCTCGCGCGACTGGGCCGCGAAGGGCACCCGTCTGCTCGGCGTCCGTGCCGTGATCTGCCAGAGCTTCGAGCGCATCCACCGCTCCAACCTGGTCGGCATGGGCGTGCTGCCGCTGACCTTCGAGGACGGCACCTCTTGGTCGTCGCTCGGCCTGAAGGGCGACGAGAAGGTCACGCTGCGCGGCCTCGTCGGAGAGCTCAAGCCGCGCCAGAAGCTGACCGCGGAGATCGTCTCCGGCGACGGTTCGCTGCAGCGCGTTTCGCTGCTCTGCCGCATCGATACGCTGGACGAGCTCGAATACTACCGCAACGGCGGCATCCTGCACTACGTGCTGCGCAAGCTCGCGGCGTAAGCGCGGACTTGTGAACGGTGGCTCACTGCGAAGTGAGTAGTAGGTTACACGAAGGCGGCCTATCACAAGGCCGCCTTCACGCGTTTGCGGCAGGCTTCAGATGGGCCCGCCCGGCGGAGAACCTCACGCTTTGGACGGTTACTTTGGCGGACGAAAGTGCGAGGCCCGTAAGACTACGGTGACCATCCGGCGGTAAGATTTCCCTCTCACGAGCAATGGTGTGCGGCGTTCGACATGACAATAATGACGGCTTCTCATCTGGTTTCACGCTGGTCCGGCGCCCTCTGGTCGGGAGCCCTTGGTCTCTGTGCTATCGTCGCCGTCATTCGTCCTGCCGAAGCTGATCCCCGCGCCGTTGTCGAATTGTTTACCTCGCAGGGCTGCTCCTCCTGCCCGCCGGCCGACAAGATCATCGGCGACCTCTCCCGCGATCCCTCGATCATCGCGCTGAGCATGCCGATCGACTATTGGGACTATCTCGGCTGGAAGGACACATTGGCCGATTCGCGCTTCTCTGCACGGCAGCGTGCCTATTCACGCATGCGCGGCGACCGCGAAGTCTACACGCCGCAGGTCGTGGTGAACGGCTCCACGCATGTCGTCGGCAGCGACCGCACCGGCATCGAAAGCGCCATCGGCAAAACCGACAAGGGCACGGGCGTGATGAGCGTGCCGGTGACGATGTCGCTCGCGGGCAAGCAGATCAACGTCTCGGTGGCCGCGAGCAACGAGCCGACGGCGTCCCACGGCGAGGTCTGGATCTGCTCGATTGCGAAGTCGGTGCCGATCGCGATCAGCCGCGGCGAAAATCGCGGACAGCAGGTGATCTATCACAACGTGGTGCGCAACCTGCTGAAGGTCGGCGACTGGACCGGCCGCCCGGAAAGCTGGACGGTGCCGATCGAGAACCTCACGCGCGACGGCGTCGACGGTGCCGTGGTCTATGTCCAGGACGGCAGCCGGGAAAAGCCGGGGCCGATGCTAGGCGCGGCGTATACGTCGCTGCACTGACGCGCAGCGTGCTCAAGATCATCTCAAGACAACTTGTCTCTCGTCATTCCGGGGCGCGCGAAGCGCGAACCCGGAATCCATCGATCCACCATCCGAGCTGAGAAATGGATTCCGGGCTCGCGCCAAGAGGAGCGCCCCGGAATGACAGCGAGTGAGAAACATCCCGACACAAACAAAAAAGGACCAACTCGCGTTGGCCCTCCTTGTCGTGCGAACAGACCCGATCCTGACGGCCCCGGGGGGCTGGGGGCTGAGGAATCCGGAACCGAAAGGACCGGGTCAACGCACATAGGTCTTTTCGCAATGCAGGGCGGCAGTCGCTTGGCGGAAAAGCGGCGACACTATGATTCCTGCTAACGATCCCGTGACGGTTTGCCGCGACAGAGTTCCACCGCTGCGTGTATGCGGATTGCTCCGGATTCCAGAGCCCTTTCGAGGGCCTTGCGGTGGGGAACAGTTGGCGCGATCATGCAACTGTCATGATCCGCGGTTCCGGGGACGGTCTTCGCGGACGCGGTCATGCTGATGCGACAGGAGGCGGCCTATGAGTCTGTCGGAGGATGCCGATCCGAGCGAACAGCGCGCGGCGGCGCGCCCCGCCGCTTCGAATGCGCAACTGAGCCGGGTGACGTTCAACCGGCTCGAGCTGCACCGTATTCTCAATCTGTACGGCCGGATGGTCGCGGACGGCGAGTGGCGCGACTACGCCATCGACTTCCTCAGGGATCGCGCTGTGTTCTCGGTCTTTCGCCGCGCCTCGGAAGTGCCGATCTATCGTATCGAAAAGGATCCGCGCCTTGCGCGCAAGCAGGGCATGTACAGCGTGATCTCGGCGACGGGCTTGATCCTGCGCCGCGGCCACGAGCTGGAGCGCGTGCTGCTGGTGATCGATCGCAAGCTGGCGGTGGTGTAGCGTTTCGTAGCCCGGATTTCGCTGCGCTCCATCCGGGCTACAAGAGCTGAACCCTACTTCTCCGGCACCGTAGTCGCGCCCTGACCAAGATCGCGCTGCATCATCACCGTGTCCAGCCAGCGGCCGAATTTCAGCCCGACGCTGGGATGCGTGCCGATCATCTTGAAGCCGCCCTTGGTGTGCACGCCGATCGAACCGGCATTGGCGGAATCGCCGATCACGGCAATCATCTGGCGAAAGCCGCGCGCCTCGCATTCGATGATCAGCCGCTCCAGCAGGAGCGCCCCGATGCCGCGGCGGTGGAAGGACGGATCGAGATAGATCGAGTTCTCGACCGTGAAGCGGTAGGCCGGCCGTGGCCGGTAGGCACCGGCATAGGCGTAGCCGGCGACGCGCCCGTCGAGGATGGCGACGAAATAGGGATAGCCGCCGTCGATCAGCGTGCGGTAGCGGCGCGTCATCTCGGTAAGGTCAGGCGGCTCCAGCTCGAACGTCGCGGTGCCCTCGCGGACGGCTTGCTGATAGATGGCGGTGATGGCGGGGAGGTCGGCCTCAAGGGTGGGCCTGATTTCGGGTGCGGACATGGGGCAAGATTAAAGCCTTACCGGGACCGCTGGAAGAGGCGAAACGGCCTCTCCACGTCGTCATTGCGAGCGAAGCGAAGCAATCCAGAAATGCGTCCGTGGGAGGGACTCTGGATTGCTTCGGCGCAAGAGCTCCTCGCAATGACGGTGGTTGAGGGAACATCACGCCCAAACAAAAACCCCGGCCTTTCGGCCGGGGCTGGTGTCGTTCGCTCTGGTCTGACGCTTAGTCGCGCTGGCCGAGCAGCTGCAGGAGCAGCGTGAACAGGTTGATGAAGTTCAGGTACAGCGACAGCGCGCCGGTGATGGCCGCACGCTCTGCGATGTCACCGCCGGCCGAGGCGTAGCCGTAGATGTAGTCGTTCTTCAGCCGCTGGGTATCCCACGCGGTGAGGCCCGCGAACACCAGCACGCCGACCACCGACACGACGAACTGCAGCACCGAGCTCGCCAGGAACAGGTTCACCAGGCTCGCGATGACGATGCCGATCAGGCCCATGAACAGGAACGAACCCATTCCGCTCATGTCACGCTTGGTGGTGTAGCCGTAGAGGCTGAGCGCGCCGAAGGTCGCCGCGGTGATGAAGAACACCCGCACGATCGAGGTGTGCGTGAACACCAGGAAGATCGAGGACAGCGAGACGCCCATCAGCGCCGCGAACACCCAGAACAGGATCTGGGCGGTCGAGGGAGCGAGACGGTTGATGCCCGCCGAGATCACGAACACCATGGCGAGCGGCGCGAGCATGAACAGCCACTTCAGGGGGCTGACGAACATCGCGTAGCCGAACGGCGTCAGGAACAGCTTGCCGACGCGGACGGCTTCCGGGGTCGGAACGTCCGTCACGGCGGCCATGTAGACGCCGAGCGCGGCAAGGCCGGTGATGGCCAGGCCAATGCTCATGTAGTTGTAGATGCGCAGCATGTAGGCGCGCAGGCCGGCATCGACCGTCGCGGCGTCAACACGCCCGGCGGCCCTGCCGAAAGGAGAAGCGTAATTGCGGTCTAGGTCCGACATGGTCGAATTCCCGTTGGTTGGTCCGGTCCGGCATGAGGGTCGCCATGCCGCCGGTTCGTCAAACTCTATCTCGGATACCGATGTCTGCCGACTAAATTTTGGCTAACAATCGGGGCTCCGAACCCACTCGATATGTGGGAAACTAACACATCCGCTGCAACCGTCCACGCGCGGCTGAATGTCGCCCTTCCCTGCAATCCTGGCGAGCGGACGTGGTTAATCGCTGGAATCGTGCGATTCCGCTCCCGTGCCGCCGCCCGCTACCATTTGTCACAAATTCCGCAACACCGTGGCGGGCTTTTTGTTCAATGCCAGCAGCGTGCCGGCGAGCCCGAGGCCGACCGTGACGACCAAGGCAGCCGCGACCACGCCGGCGGCGCTGCCGCCCTGCCAGACGAAAGTGAGGGTCATCAGCCGGGTCACGATCATCCAGGCCGCGACGCTGCCGGCTAGGACGCCGAACACCGCGGTGACAAGTCCGATCAGGAGGTATTCGAGCGCATAGGCGCCGAGCAGCCGCAGCCGGGTCGCGCCCAGCGTCTTGAGGATCACCGCATCGTAGACCCGGTGACGATGGCCGGCGGCGAGCGCGCCGCCCAACACCAGGATCGCCGAGATCAGGGTCACCGCGCTGGCGCCGCGGATCGCCAGCGCCAGGTTGGTCACGACCGAGCCGACCGTCTCCATCACCTCGCGCACGCGCACGCTCGTCACCATCGGATAGGCGTCAGCGACCTCCCTGATGATCTTGCCGTCGCCGACCGCATCGCCGCCGGCTTCCGTCAGCGTCGCGATGTGGGTGTGCGGCGCGCCCTTGAATGCGTTCGGCGAAAACACGAGGACGAAATTGATGCCGAGGCCCTGCCAGTCGATGCTGCGCAGATTGCTGATCTTCGCGGGGATGTCGCGGCCGAGGATATTGACCACGACCTCGTCGCCGAGCTTCAGGCCGAGTCCGTCCGCGATCTTCTTCTCCATCGAAACCAGCGGCGGGCCGGCATAATCGGCGCTCCACCACTCGCCCTCGACCACCTTGGAGCCTTTCGGCAGCTCGGCGGTATAGGTCAGGCCACGGTCGCTCTGCAGCACCCACTCGGAATCGGTGCTGGGCTTGAGCTCCTCGGCGCGGACCCCACGGGCTCCGACGATGCGCCCGCGCAGCATCGGCACGTCATCGACCTTCGCGCCGGGGGCGATCTGGCGCAGATACGTGTCGAACTGCTCGGCCTGCGTGCTCGGAATGTCGATGAAGAAGAACGACGGTGCGTGCTCGGGCAGCGCCGCCAGGAACTGCCGGCGCAGATTGCCGTCGATCTGGGTGATGGTGACGAGCACGGCCAGTCCGAGCCCCAACGACAGCACGACCGAGGGCGTCAGCGCGCCCGGCCGGTGGATGTTGGCAATCGCAAGTCGCAGCATCGGCCACCGCGTGCGCGGCAGCCGCCGGGCGATGGTCATCAGCAGGGCGGCGATGCCGCGCAGCAGCGCGAACACGACCACGGAGGAGGCCACGAACACCGCGGCGACGCGCTTGTCGAAGGACAGCCCGATCACGACAGCGATGAGCAGCGCGATCACGACAGCCATGAAGACGAGATAACTCCAGCGTGGCCGATGCCATTCGGAGCTGATGTTGTCGCGGAACAGGGCGGCCACCGGCACGTCGTGCACGCGGCCGAGCGGCCACAGGCCGAAGGCAAGCGCCGTGAGCAGCCCGTAGACGAACGACAGCGCGAGTTCGTCGGCATGCACCGCCGGCACCACCGGCAGCGGCAGCAGCGTGCCGAACAGGCCGACGATCGCGAAAGGCATGGCGGCGCCGAGCGCGAGGCCGATCAGCGACCCGATCGCGGCGAGCAGGAGAACCTGGGCGAGATAGATGCCGAACACGTCGCGCCCCGTGGCGCCGACGGCCTTGAAGGCCGCGATCACCTCGAGCTTGTGGTCGATATGGGCCTTGACGGCATTGGCGACGCCGACGCCGCCGACCAGCAGCGCGGCGAGGCCGACCAGCGTCAGGAACTGCGTGAAGCGGTTGATGTTGCGTTCGAGCTGCGGCGAGGCATTGGAGCGGCTGCGGACCTCCCAGCCGGCCTGCGGCGCGGCGTTGCGCGCGTCCGCGATGAAGGCATCGGTGGCGCGCTCGCTATTGGCGATCTCCGGCAGCTTCACACGGTAGACCCAGCGCACCAGGCTGCCGGGCTGGACCAGCCCTGTGGCGCGAAGGCCCGCTTCGCTGATCAGGAAACGCGGGCCGAAGCCGATGCCGCCGGCGAGCTTGTCGGGCTCGGCTTCGACGGCGCTGCGGATCTGGAACGTGGCAGACCCCACGGTGACGCGATCGCCGGTCTTGAGCGACAGCCGCGCCAGCAGCGTCGGATCGGCGGCCGCGCCGAACGCGCCGTCGCGCTCCGCGAGCAGGTCGGACATCGGCAGCGGTGGCGCCAGCGTCAACTGGCCCAACATCGGATAGGTGTCGTCGACCGCCTTCATCTCGACCAGCGCCAGCTTGCCCTCGGCCGAGCGCGCCATGCCGCGCAGAGTGGCGGCGCTCGAGACGGTGCCGCGCGAACGCAGGAAGGCGACTTCCTCCGGCTTTGCTTCACGCTGAAACAGGACGAACGACACGTCGCCGCCGAGCAGCGTACGGCCCTCGCGGGCGAGGCCGTCGCTCAGGCTGGCGGAGACCGAGCCGACGCCCGCGATGGCCATGACGCCGAGCGCGATGCAGGCAATGAAGACGTAGAAGCCGCGCAGGCCGCCGCGCAATTCGCGCAGCGCGTAGCGCAGCGACAGCGCGATGCCGTTGGGCTTCGCGAACGGTTCGGCAGCGATGCTCATGCCGGCGCCGACTGCGTGTCGATGCGGCCGGAGCGCAGGCGGATCACGCGATCGCAGCGATGCGCGAGCGAGGAATCGTGCGTGACCAGCACCAGCGTCATGCCGCGCTCGGCATGCTTGCTGAACAGGAGGTCGACGATCTGTTGTCCCGTGGCTTCGTCGAGATTGCCGGTCGGCTCGTCGGCCACGAGGATAGCGGGATCGGGTGCCAGCGCGCGGGCCAGCGCGACGCGCTGCTGCTCGCCGCCGGAGAGCTGCGTCGGATAATGATGCAGACGGTCGCCGAGCCCGACCGATTGCAGCTCCTGCGCCGCGCGCCTTGCGGCGTCGGGATTGCCCGCAAGCTCGAGCGGCACCGCGACGTTCTCCAGCGCGGTCATGGTCGGGATCAGATGGAAGGACTGGAAGACGATGCCGACCTGGCGGCCGCGGAAGCGGGCCAGCGCGTCCTCGTCGAGGGCATTGAAAGGCGTGCCGCTGACCACCACCTCTCCACTATCAGGACGTTCCAGCCCCGCCATCACCATCAGCAGCGTGGATTTGCCCGAGCCTGACGGGCCGATCAGGCCGATCGTCTCGCTCCGGCCCACGCGCAGGCTGATATCCTTGAGAATGTGAACGCGTGCCGCGCCCGTACCCAATGACAGATTGACGTTGGAGATGGCGATGGTGTCCGCCGAAACGTCGGCGAGCGAAGAGGAAGAGATGCGAGTGTCCATGGTCCGGTCATATGGCAACTCCGCACGCGCGGTCGAGAGGCGTTACGGATTGTTCATGCACATAGCCGTGTTGATGTTCGCTTTGATGACGGTCGCAAATCCGGCGTGGGCTCCCGCATGGGCCGAGGCGGCGAAACCGATCAAGCTGGTGGTTCTCGGCGATTCCTTGAGCGCCGGCCTCGGCCTCCAGGCCCCGGAAGCGTTCCCCACAAAACTTCAAAAATCTTTGCAAGACAAAGGCATAGCGGTCGACATGACCAATGCCGGGGTATCCGGCGACACCTCCTCGGGTGGCCGTGACCGGCTCGACTGGTCGGTCCCCGAGGGAACCGACGGTGTGATCATCGAGCTCGGCGCCAACGATGCGCTGCGCGGCATCGATCCCGGTTTGACCCGCGCCGCGCTCACCGAGATCGTCCAGCGCCTCAAGGCGCGCAAGATCGCGGTGATGCTGTGCGGCATGCTGGCGCCGCCGAATTACGGCGCGGATTATGCCGCGCGCTTCAATTCGATTTATCCGGATCTGGCGAAGAAATTCGGCGTGCCGCTCTATCCGTTTTTTCTCGACGGTGTCGCGGCCGATGCCAAACTCAACCAGGCCGACGGCATTCATCCGACCGCGCCCGGCGTCGATATCATCGTCAGGAATATCTTGCCCACGGTTGAGGCATTTCTTGGCACCATAGCTGAGCAACGGCGTTGAAAAGCAGGCAACGCCGACCGTAATTCCCAGGGTTTTACCGGGGTGAGGCGCGCGATGCTTCGCAGAGTCACACAACTGCGATAGGAATTGAGGTACCGGTGATTCGTCGCCGGCTCTAAAATTTGGATATGATCTTTCCCATGGGATCATGCCCAAGCATCGGGAGTGCGAAACGATGCCGCGTTTGTTCACTGGTCTGGAAATTCCGGCCGAGATTGGCCAGTCGCTTTCCAATTTGCGGGGCGGCCTTCCCGGCGCCCGCTGGATCGATCCCGAAAATTACCACGTCACACTGCGCTTCATCGGCAATATCGATGGCATGTCCGCCAACGAAATCGCCTCGATGCTGTTTCGCGTCGACCGCAAGCCGTTCGAGGTGAAGGTGCAGGGTTTGCAGAGTTTCGGCGGACGCAAGCCGCGCGCGGTGGTCGCCACCATCGTGCCGAGCAAGCCGCTGATGGAATTGCAGGCCGAGCTCGAGCGCCTGATGCAGCGGATCGGCCTCGACCCGGAAGGCCGCAAGTTCATCCCGCATGTCACGCTGGCCCGTCTGCACGACGCCACCGACCGTGACGTCGCCGACTATCTCTCGCTGCGCGGCTATTTTCCCAGCAAGGCGTTCACGGCCGAACGGTTCGTGCTGTTCTCGTCCCGCGCCTCCACCGGCGGCGGCCCGTATGTGGTCGAAGACGCGTACGAGCTGTGTGAGTGAGTCTTCGTTGCGTCGCGCTATCGCGGCGGGGCCACGCCGGGTCGGGCGACGTCGGTCTTCGCGAAGTCCGCGCCCTTGAACAGCAGCGGCTCACTGCGAGTCGTCGCTAGCGCGTAGGAAAAGCAGTCGCCATAGTTCAGCGACGCGGCGTGACGTCCCTTGCCGTAGCGACGCCAGGCGCGCCGTGCCGCATCGGCTTGTCGTGCATCGACCGGCACGATCTCGGCGCCGATCTTGACGAGCCAGAGATCGAACTCGCGCCCGCCCCCGTCACCTAGCCGTGTCTCGATCACCATCGTCGCTTCAAGCACCGTTGCCGCGGAGATCAGGCGGATCGGATCGTTCACGATCAGTCGCTCGATGTCCGCTGCATCGTCTTCGTTGAGCGCAATTGCAACGATCGCCGATGTGTCGATCACCATCAGCGCGGCAATCCATGCGCGTCGTATCCGAGAATTTCCTCAGGCGTGCGGTTATCCAAGACGCGCATTTCGCTCCAGCGCCGCCTGATCTCGGCCATGTCTTGAAGCAGCGCGTCTTTGTGAGCTTGACCGCCGAGCCGGCGTAATCGCTCTTCGATGGCGCGCTTGGTCGCCGTCGTGATGTTCTCGCCGGTCAATTGCGCCAGACTCCGCGCCAATTGCTCCGTTTCGGGGTCTTTGATGCTAAGGGCCATGCCGAGGTTCCTGGGTGCCTTAATAGGTATATTCTAGCCCGGCCGAGCGCAACAATAGATACTGGTGGCGACCTAGCGCCCATACTTCGCGCTTCGACGCATGCAGGCGACCCTGTCCGCGAAAGGCCGGGCGCATAAGCCTTTGCGCCAATACGGAGTTGCAATTTCCACTCATCTCTGGCGGTAAAGAGCATGCTCTCGACCCCCAGTTCCTCATTTCGCGAGGCCTATCAGGCCCAGATCGCGTCCGGCGCGATCGAGCCCGATGCCGCCCAGGCCGAAATTGCCGACGCCTATGCGGCGCTCGATCAGCGGCTCGCCGACTACAAGCCGGCGCGCAAGCAGGGCCTGCTCAGCCGCCTGTTCAGCAGCGACAAGGACGAGGCGCCGCACGGGCTCTACGTCCATGGCGAGGTCGGTCGCGGCAAGACCATGCTGATGGATCTGTTCTTCCAGCACTCGACCGTCGAGCACAAGCGGCGCGCGCATTTCCACGAATTCATGGCCGAGGTGCACGAGCGCATCTACGATTTTCGCCAGGGCATCGCGCGCGGCGAGATCGCCGACGGCGACGTCATCGCGCTGACCGCGCATGCGATCTTCGAGGAGAGCTGGCTGCTCTGTTTCGACGAATTCCACGTCACCGACATCGCGGACGCGATGATCCTCGGCCGCCTGTTCGCAAAGCTGCTGGAGCTCGGCACCGTGGTGGTCGCGACCTCCAACGTCGCGCCTGACGACCTCTACAAGGGTGGTCTGAACCGTTCGCTGTTCCTTCCCTTCATCAGGCAGATCACCGACCACATGGACGTGCTGCGGCTCGACGCGCGCACCGACTTCCGGCTGGAAAAGCTTCAGGGCGTGCCGATGTGGCTGACGCCGGCAGACACTGAGGCGGACGCCGCGCTCGACCGCGCCTGGTCGAAGATGTCAGGCGGCGCCAAATGCAAGTCGCGGGATATTTCGATCAAGGGCCGCATCCTGCACGTGCCGTGCTCGGCCCACGGCGTGGCGCGCTTCGCGTTCGCCGATCTCTGCGAGAAGCCGCTCGGGGCATCGGACTATCTCTGGCTGGCGCACGATTATCACACCATCCTGGTCGACCATATTCCAGTGATGGACATCTCCCAGCGCAACGCCGCCAAGCGCTTCATCACGCTGATCGACACGCTCTATGACAATGCCGTGAAGCTGATGGCCTCGGCCGATGCCAACCCGATCTCGCTCTATCTTGCCAACGAGGGCAACGAGGCCAACGAGTTCAAGCGCACCGCCTCGCGCCTGATCGAAATGAGCTCGGAATCCTATTTGGCGCTGCCCCACGGCCGCAAGGATTCCACCGCCAGCGGCTCGACCAAAGGTTTGGTTGAGACTTAAAGGGTCTGGTCGAGACTTAAGTCCTATTTGCCAGCGCTGTCATTCCGGGCTCGGCGCTTCCCAAGCCCCGGAATGACGGGGATCCGCTTGAATACGCGGCAAGCCCGACAATTGGGCAACCCGTGACTTGAACGGGGGAGGCGAAAGGGATAACCACCCGTCTCAGTTTTCCCCTCCTTACGTGTCTAAAGGACAGGCTCACATGGCGCGCGACAAAATTGCTTTGATTGGCTCCGGTCAGATCGGCGGAACGCTGGCTCATCTCATCGGCCTGAAAGAGCTGGGCGACGTGGTGATGTTCGACATCGCCGAGGGCGTGCCGCAGGGCAAGGCGCTCGACATCGCGCAGTCCTCGCCGGTCGACGGCTTTGACGCGCACTACACCGGCGCCAACTCCTACGAGGCGCTCGACAACGCAAAGGTCTGCATCGTCACCGCCGGCGTGCCGCGCAAGCCCGGCATGAGCCGCGACGACCTCCTCTCCATCAACCTCAAGGTCATGGAACAGGTCGGCGCCGGCATCAAGAAGTACGCCCCCGACGCCTTCGTCATCTGCATCACCAACCCGCTCGACGCGATGGTCTGGGCGTTGCAGAAGGCTAGCGGCCTGCCGCACAAGAAGGTCGTCGGCATGGCCGGCGTGCTGGATTCGTCGCGCTTTCGCTACTTCCTGGCCGACGAGTTCAACGTTTCGGTCGAAGACGTCACCGCCTTCGTGCTGGGCGGCCATGGCGACACCATGGTGCCGCTGGTAAAATACTCCACCGTCGCCGGCATCCCGCTGCCCGATCTCGTCAAGATGGGTTGGACCTCGCAGGCGCGCCTCGACGAGATCGTCGACCGCACCCGCAACGGCGGCGCCGAGATCGTCAACCTGCTCAAGACCGGCTCGGCCTTCTACGCGCCGGCGGCTTCCGCGATCGCGATGGCCGAGAGCTATCTGCGTGACAAGAAGCGCGTGCTGGCCTCGGCCGCCTATTTGAACGGCGAATACGGCGTGAAGGACATGTATGTCGGCGTGCCCGTCGTGATCGGCTCCAAGGGCGTCGAGCGCGTCGTCGAGATCGAGCTCGTCGGCAAGGACCGCGAAGCCTTCGACAAGTCGGTCGGCGCGGTGCAGGGTCTGGTTGACGCCTGCAAGAAGATCGCACCCGACCTTCTGGGCCGCTAAGGTCAAACATTCCGCCGAAGACCGAAACCCGGTCTTCGGCGGTTTCATTTCCGGGGTCCGCCAAACCTTGTTTAAGGTTGGGGCGGGTCCTGGTCCGCAAGTCCAGAGATCGATGTTAGAGAATCCGGGTTGCAGTTCCTGTGGTATATGGTATGCCAGCCACAAGACTGAGGTGGGCCTACGAGGTCACCGCCCGCGGGTTCAGGGAGCGACCATATGAATATCCATGAATATCAGGCCAAAGCGCTGCTGAACGAGTTCGGCGTCGCGATCTCCAAGGGCGTTCCGGTCCTGAAGGCGGCCGATGCGGACGCGGCGGCAAAGGCCCTCCCGGGTCCGGTCTGGGTCGTGAAGAGCCAGATCCACGCCGGCGGCCGCGGCAAGGGCAAGTTCAAGGAAGCCTCGGCTGGCGACAAGGGCGGCGTGCGCATCGCCAAGTCGGCCGCGGAGGTTTCCGAATTCGCCAAGCAGATGCTCGGCGCCACGCTCGTCACCATCCAGACCGGCCCCGCCGGCAAGCAGGTCAACCGCCTCTACATCGAGGACGGCTCCGACATCGACAAGGAATTCTACCTCTCGATCCTGGTCGACCGCGAGACCTCGCGTGTCTCGTTCGTCGTCTCGACCGAGGGCGGCGTCAACATCGAGGACGTCGCGCACAACAGCCCTGAGAAGATCGTGACCTTCTCGATCGATCCCGCGACCGGCATCATGGGCCATCACGGCCGCACCGTCGCGAACGCGCTAAAACTCTCCGGCGATCTCGCCAAGCAGGCCGAGAAGCTCACCGCACAGCTTTACGCTGCGTTCGTCGCCAAGGACATGTCGATGCTGGAGATCAACCCGCTGGTCGTGACCAAGCAGGGTCAGCTCCGCGTGCTCGACGCCAAGGTGTCGTTCGACGACAACGCTCTGTTCCGTCACCCCGAGGTGCTCGCGCTGCGCGACGAGACCGAGGAGGACGCCAAGGAAATCGAGGCGTCGAAATACGACCTCAACTACGTCACCCTCGACGGCAATATCGGCTGCATGGTCAACGGCGCCGGCCTCGCGATGGCGACGATGGACATCATCAAGCTTTACGGCATGGCGCCGGCGAACTTCCTCGACGTCGGCGGCAGCGCCAGCAAGGAAAAGGTCGCGGCCGCCTTCAAGATCATCACTGCGGATCCCAACGTGAAGGGCATCCTGGTCAACATCTTCGGCGGCATCATGAAGTGCGACGTGATCGCCGAGGGCGTCACGGCCGCCGTGCGCGAGGTCGGCCTCAGCGTGCCGCTGGTGGTTCGCCTCGAAGGCACCAATGTCGAGCTGGGCAAGAAGATCATCCGTGAATCCGGCCTGAACGTGGTGCCGGCCGACAATCTCGACGACGCCGCGCAGAAGATCGTGAAGGCCGTCAAGGGAGGCTGAGGCCATGACCCAGGACCATCTCGCTGCATCATCCCCGCTGCCGGAGCACGCGCGCCTTGCCGCGTTCGCCGGTGAATGGAATGGCGAAGAGGTGGTCTTTCCGTCGCGATGGACGGAGGGCGGGACAGCGACCTCTCACGTCGTGGCCCACATGGATCTCAATGGCTTCTATCTGATCCAGGACTCGGTCCAGACCCGCGACGGCAAGCAGAGCTTCGCCACCCACGGCATCTTCACCTTCGACCGCGAAGACCGGACCTATAAATTGTTCTGGTACGATTCGCTCGGCTACACGCCGCCCTCGCCCGCCTCCGGCGGGTGGGTCGGCAAGACCCTGACGCTGGTGCGCGGCTCGCTGCGAGGCAATGCGCGCCACGTCTATGAAATCATCGACGACGATTCCTATTCGTTGAAGATCCAGTTCTCGCCGGACGCGGAAGGCTGGGCCGACGTGCTCACCGGCGTCTACCGCCGCATCCACTGACCTCTCACTCGTTAGTTTCGCGAAAGCAGACCTCATGTCCATCCTGATCGACAAGAACACCAAGGTCATCTGCCAGGGCTTTACCGGCAAGAACGGCACCTTCCACTCGGAGGCCGCGATTGCCTATGGCACTAAGATGGTCGGCGGCACTTCGCCGGGCAAAGGCGGCGCGACGCATCTGGGCCTGCCGGTGTTCGACACCGTGCGCGAGGCGCGTGAGAAGACCGGCGCCGATGCATCGGTGATCTACGTGCCGCCGCCGGGCGCGGCCGATGCGATCTGCGAAGCCATCGATGCCGAGATCCCGCTGATCGTCTGCATCACGGAAGGTATCCCGGTCATCGACATGGTCAGGGTGAAGCGTTCGCTGGCCGGTTCCAAGTCGCGCCTGATCGGGCCGAACTGCCCGGGCGTCATGACCGCCGGCGAGTGCAAGATCGGCATCATGCCGGCCAACATCTTCAAGACCGGCAGCGTCGGCATCGTCTCGCGCTCGGGGACCCTGACCTACGAAGCCGTGTTCCAGACCACCCAGGAAGGCCTCGGCCAGACCACCGCGGTCGGCATCGGCGGCGATCCGGTCAAGGGAACCGAGTTCATTGACGTGCTGGAAATGCTGCTCGGCGACCCCAAGACCGAGTCGATCATCATGATCGGCGAGATCGGCGGTTCCGCCGAGGAGGACGCCGCCCAGTTCCTTAAGGACGAAGCCAAGCGCGGCCGCCAGAAGCCGATGGTCGGTTTCATCGCCGGTGTCACGGCCCCTCCCGGCCGCCGCATGGGCCACGCCGGCGCGATCATTTCGGGCGGCAAGGGCGACGCCGGTTCCAAGACCGACGCGATGAAATCGGCAGGAATTACAGTGTCCCCGTCTCCCGCCCGCCTTGGGCACACGCTTGCCGAAAAATTGAAAGCCTGATTCACACCTTCGTAATTTTCCGGGCGAAGTTTCGCAGCAAATAGGGTAAATGGTGCCTGTCGCGCTGGTCCTCTGCCGGGGAGCCCAGCGCCAGCGCCGTTTGTTATGCGCGAACCGAAATCGCCAGGAACTCAAGCATGTCTCGCCAAGACGCGAACGCAGCCTTTGCCCTCTCTTCCTTTTTGCAGGGCACCAACGCCACCTACATCGACGAAATCTACGCCCGCTACGAGAAGGACCCGTCCTCAGTCGACACTGAGTGGCAGGAATTCTTCAAGAGCCTCAACGACCAGCCGGGCGACATCAGCAAGAACGCCCAGGGCCCGTCCTGGGAGCGCGCCAACTGGCCGCTGATCCCGCAGGACGATCTGACCTCCGCGCTCGACGGCAATTGGGCGGAAGTCGAGAAGACGGTCGGCGCCAAGATCGCCGCCAAGGCCCAGGCCAAGGGTGGCGACAAGGCCGGCGGCCTCTCCTCCGCCGACCTGCTCCAGGCCACCCGCGACTCGGTCCGGGCGCTGATGCTGATCCGCTCCTACCGCATGCGCGGCCACTTCCACGCCAAGCTCGATCCGCTCGGCATCGAAGCCCAGCGCAATCGCGAAGAGCTCGATCCGCGGACCTACGGCTTCAGCGAAGCCGATTTCGACCGCAAGATCTTCCTCGACCATGTGCTCGGTCTCGAATACGCCAACTTGCGCGAAATCACCGCGATCTGCGAGCGCACCTACTGCCAGACGCTCGGCGTCGAGTTCATGCACATCACCAACGCGGCGCAGAAGGCCTGGATCCAGGAGCGCATCGAGGGGCCGGACAAGGAAATCTCCTTCACCCGCGAAGGCCGCCGCGCCATCCTGATGAAGCTGGTCGAAGCCGAAGGCTTCGAGAAATTCTGCGACACCAAGTTCACCGGCACCAAGCGCTTCGGCCTGGACGGTGCTGAATCGCTGATCCCCGCGCTCGAGCAGATCATCAAGCGTGGCGGCAATCTCGGCGTGAAAGAAGTCGTGCTGGGCATGCCGCATCGTGGCCGCCTCAACGTGCTGACCCAGGTGATGGGCAAGCCGCACCGCGCGCTGTTCCACGAGTTCAAGGGCGGTTCGGCCAATCCTGATGCGGTCGAAGGCTCGGGCGACGTCAAGTATCACCTCGGCGCGTCCTCGGATCGCGAGTTCGACGGCAACCGCATCCATCTGTCGCTGACCGCCAACCCCTCACATCTCGAGATCGTCGATCCCGTGGTGCTCGGAAAAGTCCGCGCCAAGCAGGATCAGCACGGCGATCCGCCGGATATGCGCATCTCGGTGATGCCGCTCCTGATGCACGGCGACGCAGCCTTTGCGGGCCAAGGCGTGGTCGCGGAATGTTTC
This sequence comes from Bradyrhizobium sp. WSM4873, assembly GCF_055811355.1. Lineage (NCBI taxonomy): Bacteria > Pseudomonadati > Pseudomonadota > Alphaproteobacteria > Hyphomicrobiales > Nitrobacteraceae > Bradyrhizobium > Bradyrhizobium sp. WSM4873. Next base: position 71,173 of record NZ_JBVVPS010000024.1, read on the forward strand.
GGCCTGTCGGACCTGAAGGGCTACCGCACCGGCGGCTCCGTGCACTTCATCGTCAACAACCAGATCGGCTTCACCACCTATCCGCGTTATTCGCGTTCGTCGCCGTATCCGTCCGACGTGGCGAAGATGATCGACGCGCCGATCTTCCACGTCAACGGCGACGATCCGGAAGCCGTCGTGTTCGCGGCCAAGGTCGCGACCGAGTTCCGGCAGAAATTCCACAAGCCCGTCGTCATCGACATGTTCTGCTACCGCAGGCATGGCCATAACGAGGGCGACGAGCCGGCTTTCACCCAGCCGGTGATGTACAAGAAGATCGCGGCCCATCCGTCGACGCTCGAGCTCTATGCCCGCCGCCTCATCAGCGAAGGCGTGCTGACCGAGGGCGAGGTCGAGAAGGCCAAGGCCGACTGGCGCGCGCGGCTCGATGCCGAGCTCGAAGCCGGCTCCGGCTACAAGCCCAACAAGGCCGACTGGCTCGACGGCAAATGGGCCGGCTTCAAGATCGCGGATCAGGAAGAAGACGCGCGGCGTGGCGTTACCGGCGTCGACATCGCCGCACTGAAGGACATCGGCCGCAAGATCACCAAGGTGCCGGATGGTTTCCGCGTCCATCGCACCATCCAGCGCTTCCTCGAAAACCGCGCCAGGGCGATCGACGGCGGCACGGGCATCGACTGGGCGACCGGCGAGGCGCTGGCGTTCTGCACGCTGCTCAACGAGAACCACCATGTCCGCCTGTCCGGGCAGGATTCGGAGCGCGGCACCTTCTCGCAGCGCCACTCGGTCCTGATCGACCAGGAAGACGAGAGCCGCTACACGCCGTTCAACCATCTCGGTCACGAGCAGGGCCATTACGAGGTCATCAACTCGCTGCTGTCGGAAGAAGCCGTGCTCGGCTTCGAATACGGCTACTCGCTCGCCGAGCCGAACACGTTGACCCTGTGGGAAGCGCAGTTCGGCGATTTCGCCAACGGCGCGCAGGTCGTGTTCGACCAGTTCATCTCCTCGGGTGAGCGCAAATGGCTGCGCATGTCCGGCCTCGTCTGCCTCCTGCCGCACGGCTATGAGGGCCAGGGACCGGAGCACTCCTCGGCGCGTCTGGAGCGTTATCTCCAGATGTGCGCAGAAGACAACATGCAGGTGGTGTATCCGACCACGCCGGCGAACTACTTCCACGTGCTGCGTAGGCAGCTCCATCGCGAGATCCGCAAGCCGCTGATCGTGATGACGCCGAAGTCGCTGCTGCGTCACAAGCGGGCGGTCTCGCGTCTCGAGGAGCTCGCGAAGGGGACCACCTTCCACCGCATCCTCTATGACGACGCCCAGATGCTGCCGGGCGAAGCGATCAAGCTCGTTCCCGACGAGAAGATCCGCCGCATCGTGCTCTGCTCGGGCAAGGTCTATTACGACCTCTACGAGGAGCGCGAGAAGCGCGGGATGGACGACATCTACCTGATGCGCATCGAGCAGCTCTATCCGGTGCCGCTCAAGGCGCTGGTGGCCGAGCTGTCGCGCTTCAAGAAGGCTGAAGTGGTGTGGTGCCAGGAAGAGCCCCGCAACATGGGGGCCTGGCACTTCATCGAGCCCTATCTGGAATGGGTGCTGAACCAGGTGAACGGTGTGAGCCGGCGTCCGCGTTATGTCGGCCGCGCCGCCTCCGCTGCGACCGCCACGGGTCTGATGTCCAAGCATCAGGCGCAGTTGAAGGCGTTCCTGGACGAAGCATTGAGCTGAGAAGTTTTTAGGACGCTGTCATCGCCCGCCTTGTGCGCAATTGCGCACTGGGGCGGGCGATCCAGTACGCCGTGACGGCCGTGATGACCACGAACGCCGCGGAGTACTGGATGCCCCGCCTTCGCGGGGCATGACACCTGTGAAATTCACGACCGCATTGGCGATCTCCTTAAGGAAAAGACCATGACTGAAATTCGTGTGCCGACCCTCGGCGAATCCGTCACCGAGGCCACCATCGGCCGCTGGTTCAAGAAGGCCGGCGATCCCGTCGCCGTCGACGAGCCCTTGGTGGAGCTCGAGACCGACAAGGTCACCATCGAAGTCCCGGCGCCCTCCGCCGGCACGCTGAGCGAGATCATCGCCGCAGATGGCACGACCGTTGCGGTCGGTGCGCTGCTCGGGCAGATCACCGAGGGCACGGCTGGCGTCGCAAAGACGCCCGCCAAGCCGGCTGCCGCGCCCGCGCCTGCTCCCGCCGCGGCGGCCCCAGCCGCCGCCCCCGCTGCCGCGAAAGCACCGCCGGCCGACTCTCCCCTCGCTCCCTCCGTGCGAAAGCTCTCGGCCGAGACCGGCATCGACGCCTCGACCGTTCCGGGCTCCGGCAAGGACGGTCGCGTCACCAAGGGCGACATGCTCGCCGCAATCGAGCGTGCGGCCTCGGCGCCGACCCCGGTCAACCAGCCGGCCGCCGCGGTTCAGGTCCGCGCACCCTCGCCGGCCGATGACGCCGCCCGCGAAGAGCGCGTCAAGATGACCCGGTTGCGCCAGACCATCGCGCGCCGGCTCAAGGACGTGCAGAACACCGCCGCGATGCTCACGACCTTCAACGAGGTCGACATGACCAACGTCATGGCGCTGCGTGCGCACTACAAGGATGCGTTCGAGAAGAAGCATGGCTCGAAGCTCGGCTTCATGGGCTTCTTCACCAAGGCCGTCGTGCAGGGGCTGAAGGACATCCCGGCCGTCAACGCCGAGATCGACGGCACCGATCTGATCTACAAGAACTACTATCACATCGGCGTCGCCGTCGGCACCGACAAGGGCCTCGTCGTGCCCGTGGTGCGCGACTGCGACAACAAGTCGATCGCCGACATCGAGAAGGGCATCGCCGATTTCGGCCGCCGCGCCCGTGACGGCCAGCTCAAGATCGACGAGATGCAGGGCGGCACCTTCACCATCACCAACGGCGGCATCTACGGCTCGCTGATGTCGACCCCGATCCTGAACGCGCCGCAGTCCGGCATTCTCGGCATGCACAAGATCCAGGAGCGGCCGATGGTCGTCGGCGGCAAGATCGAGGTCCGCCCGATGATGTATCTCGCGCTGTCCTACGATCATCGCGTCATCGACGGCAAGGAAGCCGTGACCTTCCTGGTTCGCGTCAAGGAGAGCCTGGAAGATCCGGCGCGCCTGGTGCTCGATCTCTGATCCCTGATGCTCTGCGAGCGCCGTCGCCTTTCGCGACGGCGCGTGTCGAACCATGGAGGCGCGCGTGACCGATAAAGTCGTTGTCATCACCGGCGGCAGCCGCGGCATTGGCCGCGCGACCGCGATTGCGGCGGCCGCGCGCGGCTTCCGTGTCGTGGTCGGCTATGCCAGCAATAAGACGGCCGCCGACGAGGTGGTCGCCGAGATCGCTGCCAGCAACGGCAAGGCCATCGCGGTGAAATGCGACGTCGCCGAGGAAAGCGACATCCTGGCGCTGTTCAAGGCCGCAGACGCATTCGGCACGCTCGGCGCGCTCGTCAACAATGGCGGTATCGTCGGGACCAGTGGCGTGCGCGTCGATGAGATGTCGGCCGAGCGCATCCAGCGCGTGATGGCGGTCAACGTCACCGGCTCCATCCTCTGCGCGCGCGAAGCGGTGAAGCGGATGTCGACCAGGCACGGCGGCCAGGGCGGCGTCATCGTCAATCTGTCATCGGTTGCTGCCAAGCTCGGCGCGCCGAACACCTATGTCGATTATGCCGCGTCGAAGGGCGCGATCGATTCCTTCACCGTCGGCCTCGGCTATGAGGTTGCCGGGGAGGGCATTCGCGTCGCGGGCATCCGGCCCGGCCTGATCGACACCGAAATCCACGCTGCCGGCGGTGAGCCCGACCGCGCCCATCGTCTGGCCCATATGGTGCCGATGAAGCGCGTCGGTACTGCCGATGAAGTCGCCAATGCCATCGTCTGGCTGATGTCGGACGAGGCCTCCTACGTCACCTCAGCCATTCTCGATGTGTCCGGCGGACGCTGACGCGCCGCGCGGACGCTGACACATCCCTCAACGCTAAACTTACGGGACTTTCTCTCATGGCATACGATCTCGTCGTCATCGGCACCGGACCGGGCGGTTATGTCTGCGCGGTGCGTGCAGCGCAGCTCGGCATGAAAGTCGCCGTGGTCGAAAAGAACGCGACGCTCGGCGGCACCTGCCTCAATGTCGGCTGCATGCCGTCGAAGGCGCTGCTGCACGCGTCCGAAATGTTCGAGGAAGCCGGGCATTCCTTCGCCAAGATGGGCGTCAGCGTCTCCGCGCCGAAGCTCGATTTGCCTGCGATGATGAATTTCAAGCAGCAGGGCATCGACGGTAACGTCAAGGGCGTCGAGTTCCTGATGAAGAAGAACAAGATCGACGTGCTCAAGGGCGCCGGCAAGATTCTCGGTACCGGCAAGGTTGAAGTCTCCGCCGACGGCAAGTCGCAAATCATCGAAACCAAGAGCATCGTGATCGCCACCGGCTCGGACATCGCGCGGCTCAAGGGCATCGAAATCGACGAGGCGCGCATCGTGTCGTCGACCGGCGCGCTGTCGCTGGACAAGGTCCCCGGCAAGCTGCTGATCGTCGGCGCCGGCGTGATCGGCCTCGAGCTCGGCTCGGTCTGGCACCGTCTCGGCGCCGAAGTCGTCGTCGTCGAATTCCTCGACCGCATTCTGCCCGGCATGGACGGCGAGATCGCCAAGCAATTCCAGCGCATCCTGGAGAAGCAGGGCTTTGCGTTCAAGCTCGGTGCCAAGGTCACGGGCGTGGACACCTCCGGCAAGACGCTGAAAGCGACGGTCGAGCCCGCCGCCGGCGGCGCTGCCGAGACGCTGGAAGCCGACGTCGTTCTCGTCTGTATCGGCCGTGTGCCGTATACGGAGGGGCTCGGCCTGAAGGAAGCCGGCGTTGCGCTCGACAATCGCGGCCGCGTGCAGATCGATCCGCACTTCGCCACCAGCGTGAAGGGCGTCTATGCTATCGGCGACGTCGTCGCGGGTCCGATGCTCGCGCACAAGGCCGAGGATGAAGGCGTCGCGGTTGCCGAGATCATCGCCGGGCAGGCCGGCCACGTGAACTACGATGTTATCCCCGGCGTCGTGTATACCACGCCGGAAGTATCCTCCGTGGGCAAGACCGAGGAGGAGCTGAAGCAGGCGGGCGTGGCTTATACCGTCGGAAAGTTTCCCTTTACCGCCAACGGCCGCTCCAAGGTGAACCAGACCACCGACGGCTTTGTGAAGATTCTCGCAGATGCGAAGACCGATCGCGTGCTCGGCGTGCACATAATCGGCCGCGAAGCCGGGGAAATGATCCACGAGGCGGCTGTTCTCATGGAGTTTGGCGGCAGCGCGGAGGATCTCGCGCGCACCTGCCACGCGCACCCGACCCGCTCGGAGGCCATCAAGGAGGCCGCGCTTGCAGTCGGCAAGCGGGCCATCCATATGTAGGTGGCGCCCAGCGCCGAATCGGGCGGGAAACACATGCTACGCCGCCTGCTTCAACCGGTCTGGGTCCTGCTCGCGATCATCTTCTTGATCGAAGCCTGGCTGTGGGACCATCTCGAACCGATCGTTGCGCGGGTTGTCGCAATTGTCCCGCTCGCGCGGCTCAAGCAATGGCTGTCGGACCGCGTCGATGCGCTGTCGCCGGCGATGACGCTGATCGTGTTCGCCGTGCCCATCATTCCGCTGTTTCCGCTCAAGCTGGTCGGCCTGTGGCTGCTCACGCACGAATACTGGACCAGCGCGGTCTTCACCATCGTGTTCGCAAAGCTGCTCGGGGTCGGCGTCACCGCCTTCGTGTTCGATGTGACGCGCGACAAGCTGATGGAGATGGCGTGGTTCGAGCGGCTCTATGATCTGGTGCTGAAGCTGCGTGCCAAGGCCGCCGAGCTGGTCGATCCGATCAAGCGGCGCATCCGCGAGCTGATCGCCGGCAACGGCGAAGGCTGGTCCTCCCGCACGCTCCGCCTGATCCAGCGGTTTCGCAAGAGCGTGCACGAAGCGCGTTGAAGGTTCGCCGCACACTCGCTGTCATCGCCCGGCTTGACCGGGCGATCCAGTATTCCAGAGAGGGCAATGGATACGGAGAAGCCGCGGCATACTGGATGCCCCGGTCAAGCCGGGGCATGACACTGCGTGTGTGGCGTCAAACCACGCGTTTCGTTTTCGCTAATGCAAATGCAGCAGATGCGGCAGCCACAGGCCGAGCCCGGTCATGACGAGCCCAGCGATCGTCAGCAGGCCGGCGACATAAGCGAGTGCGATCATGCCGGTGATGATGGTGGCCGACGCCAGCACGATGCCGATCTGGAAGGCCGCGGATGCCAGTTCGAAGTGATGATATTTCGCAGTCGCCTCGTCGCGCTCATGCTCGGCGTGCTTGGCCTTTTCGGCCAGCTGCTCGGTGCCTTCGCCGGTCTCTGGCTCGGAACGGTAGCGTTGCGCGGTCTTCTGCCAGTCCTCGATCTGCTTCTGCACGGCCACCTTGTTGGCCTCGTCGCTCGCCGCGCCGAGGATGAGCTTGCCCTGGTCCGCCATGCTCTGCACCATGGTGCGGCGGATACTCTTGGCCTGGAAGAACGCCCAGAGGTTGGAGGCCTCGACGTTCTTGCTGATCGATTCGGTCTGCGCGCCCTTGCCGAGCGTCTCGGAGATCGCCAGGAACAGCGCCAGAACGGCAATCAGGAGCGCGATCTTCTTGTTCGAGCCGGACGCGTGTTCGGCGTGCTCGGCATGCTCCATGCTTTCATGTGCGCTCATAAGTCCCTCCTGGCTCGGTTCCCCACGATTGACCGAACCGCGGGCGCCGCGCAAGAGGCATGCGCGCCGAGAGGCTTGCTATGACAGCTTCATGTCAGCATCAGCGACGGGGATGCGCGCTGGCATAAACTTCCAGCAGCCGTTCGGCATCGATGCCGGTATAGATCTGCGTGGTCGAGAGCGAGGCATGGCCGAGCAATTCCTGGATCGCGCGCAAATCGCCGCCGCGTGACAACAGGTGCGTGGCGAAGGAATGCCGGAGCGCGTGCGGCGTGGCGCTATCGGGCAGGCCGAGCGCGCCGCGCAGCCGCTCCATCGCGAGCTGGATGATGCGCGGGCTCAAGGGCCCGCCGCGTGCGCCGACGAAGATCGGCCCCTCCGCCGGCAGCGGATACGGGCACATCGCGACGTACTCCTGCACGAGCGCGAGCACGTTCTGCAGCACCGGCACCATGCGGGTCTTGTTGCCTTTGCCGGTTACGATCAGCACGTCGCCTTCACCGGGACGCGGCACCTCGCGGCGCGTCAGCCCCAGCGCTTCGGAGATGCGCAGGCCCGAGCCGTAGAGGAGCGCCATCACCGCGGCATCGCGCGCCAGAATCCAGGTCTCGCGGTCCTCGCCGGCGCGCTCGTCGGCGTCCGCAAGACGCTTGGCCGACGCCATCGGCAACGGCTTTGGCAGGCTCTTTGCGACTTTCGGCGCGCGGATCGCCGAGAGCGCGCCAACCTTGCCCTTGCCTTCGCGCTCAAGGAAGCGGCCGAACGAGCGCAGCCCCGCGAGTGCGCGCATCAGCGAGCGACCGGCAATATCGTCGGCGCGGCGCATCGCCATGAAGGCCCTGATATCGGTGGCCTCCAGCGCGGCGAAACGCTTCAGCGTCACCCGCTCGCCCCAATGGCCGCAGAGGAAATTCAAGCACTGCCGCAAATCGCGGGCATAGGCTTCCAGCGTCTTCGGCGACAGCCGTCGCTCCGCGCCGAGATGCGACAGCCAGCGCGTCATCTCCTGCGCGATATCAGGATCGGCGCTGGCGAGCTCGATCTGTGGGGCGGCCGCTTTGCTCATGCGCTCTGGACGTGGTGATTCCACTCAGTATATCGCATCACACTCGTTTATCGTTCGCTAAGGCCGCCTCAGGGCGCTAGCCTTGAAGCCCCCGGGTTCCGATTCCCCCTCATGGATCACACGTCGCGCAGCAACGCCGTTTCCGCCAACGCGACCCGCATGGTCGACGTGCTGGTGCCGGTCGCGCTCGACCAGACCTATTCCTACAAGGTGCCGCGCGGGATGGAGCTGAAGGCGGGCGATATTATCGGCGTGCCGCTCGGCCCGCGCGAGGTGCTCGCCGTGGTCTGGGCCGAAAACGCCAATCCGGATCCGCGCCTGCACAACCGCCTCAAGGAGGTCAGCGAAAAGCTCGACATCCCGCCGCTGAAGCCCGAGCTGCGTGCGGTCGTGGACTGGATCGCCAATTACACGCTGAGCCCGCGCGGCATGGTGCTGCGCATGTGCCTGCGGATGGGCGAGAACCTCGGCCCCGAGCGGGTGCGCGCTGGCGTGCGCCTGGTCGGCGATCCGCCAAAACGTCTGACGCCGGCGCGGCAGCGCCTGATCCAGGTGCTGTCGGACCGGCTGCTGCACGGCAAGTCGGAAGCCGCCAGGGAGGCCGGCGTTTCGGCTGGCGTGATCGACGGCCTCGTCGACGAAGGCACGCTCACGGTCGAGCCGATGCCGCCGGCTCCGCCGCCGCCGGCCCCAGATCCGGATTTCAGCCGGCCGGATTTTTCGCCGCTCCAGCGCGCCGGGGTCGATGCCATGCGCGCGCTCGCCGCCAACGGCAGCTTTCACGTCGCGCTGCTCGATGGTGTCACCGGCTCGGGCAAGACCGAGGTTTATTTCGAAGCCGTGGCCGAGGCGACCCGACGCGGAAAGCAGTCGCTGATCCTGATGCCGGAGATCGCGCTCACCGGCCAGTTCCTCGATCGCTTCGCGCAACGTTTTGGCGTGCGCCCTCTGGAATGGCATTCCGAGCTGACGCCGCGCACCCGCGCGCGCAATTGGGCGGCGATCTCCGAGGGCAGCGCGCCGGTCGTGATCGGCGCGCGCTCGGCGCTGTTTCTGCCTTACGCCAATCTCGGCCTCATTGTGGTCGATGAAGAGCACGACCAGGCCTACAAGCAGGACGAGGGCGTGCATTATCACGCCCGCGACATGGCGGTGGTGCGCGCGCACATCGCAAAGGTCCCGATCGTGCTGGCGTCGGCGACGCCGTCGGTCGAGTCCGAGGTCAATGCGCGCAAGAACCGCTATCAGCGCATCGCGCTGCCGTCGCGCTTCGGCGGCCAGCACATGCCGCATATCGAGGCCATCGACATGCGCCGCGAGCCGCCGGCGCGCGGCCGCTTCATCTCGCCGCGGCTGGCGTCCGAGATCAGGTCCGCGATCGAGCGGCGCGAGCAGGCGCTCTTGTTCCTCAATCGCCGCGGCTATGCGCCGTTGACGTTGTGCCGCGCCTGCGGCCATCGCTTCGCCTGCACCATCTGCGATGCCTGGCTGGTCGATCATCGCTTCCGCCAGCGCCTCGTCTGTCACCATTGCGGCTTCTCGATGCCGCGCCCGCAGACCTGTCCGCATTGTGCGGCGGAGGAATCGCTGGTCGCGGTCGGGCCCGGTGTCGAGCGCTTGCAGGAAGAGGCGGCCGCGCTGTTCCCGGAGGCGCGCACCATGGTGCTGTCGAGCGATCTCATCACCTCGATCGAGACGATGCGCTCCGAGCTGAATGACATCGCGGAGGGTCGCGTCGACGTCATCATCGGCACGCAGCTCGTGGCCAAGGGCCACAATTTCCCGCGGCTCAATCTGGTCGGCCTGGTCGATGCGGATCTCGGCCTGTCCAATGGCGATCCGCGCGCCTCCGAGCGCACCTGGCAATTGCTCAACCAGGTGATCGGCCGCGCCGGGCGCGAGCAGGGCCGTGGCATCGGCTATATCCAGACCCATCAGCCCGATCATCCCGTGATGAAGGCGCTGATCGCCTGCGACCGCGAGGCCTTCTACGACAGCGAGATCGATTTGCGTGAACGCACGCTCTATCCGCCGTTCGGGCGGCTCGCGAGCCTGATCATTTCCGCCGGCGACCGGCCGAGCGCCGAGGGCTTTGGCCGCCACCTCGTCGCGCTCGCGCCGCGCGACGAGCGCGTGGTGGTGCTGGGCCCGGCGGAAGCCCCGCTCGCGGTCATCAAGGGCCGCTACCGCTTCCGCATTCTGGTGAAATCCGCGCGCGGCTTCGACCTGTCGGATTATCTGCGCAACTGGCTTGCCGTATGCCCGAAGCCGAAGGGCAATCAAAAGCTCGAAGTCGACGTCGATCCGCAGAGCTTTTTGTAGGCCGGTTGTCATTCCGGGGCGCGCATAGCGCGAGCCCGGAATCCATCGGGCGGCAGAGTTGGTGGGGGAATGGATTCCGGGTTCGCGACTTCGTCGCGCCCCGGAATGACAGCACGTAAAAAAGCCCGCCGTCCCCCAAGACGGCGGGCTTGTTTCAGGCGTCGCGCGCCTTAGGAGACGACTTCCGCGGTGACGCGGCCGACGCCGGCGCCGGTGAGGCCGATGGCGCGGGCAGCGCCCGTGGAGAGGTCGAGGACACGGCCGCGAATGAACGGGCCACGGTCGTTGATGGTGACGATGACGCTCGAGCCGCCATGGGTGACGCGCAGCTTGGTGCCGAACGGCAGCGAACGGTGCGCCGCGGTCATGGCGTTCTGGTTGAAGCGCTGGCCCGAGGCGGTCCTGCTGCCGGACTCATTCCCGTAAAAGGAAGCCATGCCGGAGAAGGAACGTCCGGTGCCCTGCGACGGCGTCATCGACGCATTGGCGTTACGCCAATCGGAGGTCGTGTTGGCATCGTTCTGGGCGTGGTGGCGGTGATGATGGTGGGAATACCGATGGTGATGGCGGGATTTGGCGGAAGCTTCGGTGGCAGTTCCACCGATGAGAAGAGTTGCGGCAACAAAGGCGATCGCCGTACGCGGCCGGGTCACAGAGCCCAGCGTCTTCAAACAAAGCATATATTGGTCCCTAAGCTAGTATTGCCACATATGTGGCAAGTGGAGCCCCCGTAAGTTTGCGAGCGGGACCGCGTTTCGATTCCTAATGAGGCGTGAATTGGGCAGTAAATCCGTTCTGTGTCTTCATGTAATATCTTGTTACCGGCGGGGATATTCGGCAGATATTCCGTAATCTTGGATTTTAACGATTCGTTAACCTCTGTATTACTTACAAATACTGTAAAACGAAGTCATCGCTTCCCGCATTTAGAACTGGGTAAGTATTCGGCGAGTGAAGCGGATGGCCCGGAATCACGCCTCAGCGATCGGTGTTCATGGCCGCTATGCGCTGAGGGCAGGAACAAATCGCCGGCGTCGGCTCACGGGCTGGCTTAAGCGCTGTGGCAATTCCGCGGCGTGGCAGGTCATCGTCGCGTCGTCGTGGAGTGCGACGAACTGGCGACATAACGTCATGCCTTTAATTTGGCGTCATGTTGCACGTGCGCGCCTGCTATGTTAGCAAAGCCGCGATTTTAACGAGCCCGGCACTTCCGTGCGGGGTCGAAAATCGAAGTCCCGCTTGAATTCCAAGGGCTTGGATCGCTAGGCGCCGCTTTGTGGCGACGGTTTTTCCCTTGCGAGTTTGACAGCAAAAAGAGCACGTCTGTGGCTGCAGAAGATACGTCCGTTTCCGGTGTGTCGGGCCGTTATGCAACGGCCTTGTTTGAACTGGCCCGCGACCAGAAGGTGGTCGACGAGGTCAAAGCCGATCTCGAGAAATTCGAGGGTATGCTCAACGAAAGCGCCGATCTGAAGCGCCTCGTTCGCAGCCCGGTTTTCGCGGCCGACGCCCAGTCCAGGGCCCTCTCGGCCGTTTTGGACAAGGCGGGCATCGCTGGCATCTCCGCCAATTTCCTGAAAGTGCTGACCGCCAACCGCCGCCTGTTCGCGGTGGCTGACGTCATCCGCGCCTATCGCGCCCTGGTCGCCAAGTTCAAGGGCGAGGCCACGGCCGACGTCACCGTGGCGGAGGCGCTATCGGACAAGAATCTCGACGCCCTCAAGGTTGCCCTGAAGTCGGTGACCGGCAAGGACGTCGCGCTCAACGTGAAGGTCGATCCCTCGATCATCGGTGGCCTCGTGGTCAAGCTTGGCAGCCGGATGATCGATAGCTCGCTTCGCACCAAACTCAATTCGATCAAGCACGCGATGAAAGAGGCAGGCTGATGGACATCCGCGCCGCGGAAATTTCCGCGATCCTCAAGGACCAGATCAAGAATTTCGGCCAGGAAGCTGAAGTCTCCGAAGTCGGACAGGTGCTGTCCGTCGGCGACGGCATCGCCCGCGTTTACGGCCTGGATAACGTCCAGGCCGGTGAAATGGTCGAGTTCGAGAACGGCACCCGCGGCATGGCGCTGAACCTCGAAACCGACAACGTCGGTATCGTCATTTTCGGCGCCGACCGTGAGATCAAGGAAGGTCAGACCGTCAAGCGGACCCGCGCCATCGTGGACGCGCCGGTCGGCAAGGGCCTGCTCGGCCGCGTCGTCGACGCGCTCGGCAATCCCATCGACGGCAAGGGCCCGATCCAGGCCGACAAGCGCATGCGCGTCGACGTCAAGGCGCCCGGCATCATTCCGCGCAAGTCCGTGAACGAACCGATGGCGACCGGCCTCAAGGCGATCGACGCCCTGATCCCGATCGGCCGCGGCCAGCGCGAGCTGATCATCGGCGACCGTCAGACCGGCAAGACCGCGATCGCGCTCGACACCATCCTCAACCAGAAGCCGCTCAACGCGCAGCCGGACGAGAACATCAAGCTGTATTGCGTCTACGTCGCGATCGGCCAGAAGCGCTCGACCGTTGCCCAGTTCGTGAAGGTGCTGGAAGAGCAGGGCGCGCTGGAATATTCGATCATCGTCGCCGCCACCGCGTCCGATCCGGCGCCGATGCAGTACATCGCGCCGTTCACCGGCTGCACCATGGGCGAGTACTTCCGCGACAACGGCATGCACGCCGTCATCATCTATGACGATTTGTCCAAGCAGGCCGTCGCCTACCGCCAGATGTCGCTCCTGCTGCGCCGCCCGCCGGGCCGCGAAGCCTATCCGGGCGACGTGTTCTATCTGCATTCCCGCCTGCTCGAGCGCGCGGCGAAGCTGAACAAGGACCAGGGCTCGGGCTCGCTGACGGCGCTGCCGGTCATCGAAACCCAGGCCAACGACGTGTCGGCCTACATTCCGACCAACGTCATCTCGATCACCGACGGCCAGATCTTCCTCGAAACCGACCTGTTCTTCCAGGGCATCCGCCCCGCGGTGAACGTCGGTCTGTCGGTGTCGCGCGTCGGCTCCTCGGCGCAGACCAAGGCCACCAAGAAGGTCGCCGGCAAGATCAAGGGCGAGCTCGCGCAGTACCGCGAAATGGCGGCGTTCGCGCAGTTCGGCTCCGACCTCGACGCCTCGACCCAGCGCCTGCTCAACCGCGGCTCGCGTCTGACCGAGCTCCTGAAGCAGCCGCAGTTCGCGCCGCTGAAGATGGAAGAGCAGGTCTGCGTGATCTGGGCCGGCACCAACGGCTATCTCGATCCGCTTCCGGTCAACAAGGTGCGCGCGTTCGAGGACGGTCTGTTGTCGCTGCTGCGCGGCAAGAACGTCGAGATCCTCAACGCGATCCGCGACAGCCGCGATCTCTCCGACGACACCGCCGCCAAGCTGAAGTCGGTGGTTGAAGGTTTCGCCAAGAGCTTCGCATAAGAGAGCGGTCGCAAAGGCCGGGCTTCTTGTCCCGGCCTTCCGTGCCTCACCGCATGGAGACGAAGACGTGGATGCCCGGGACACGCCCGGGCATAACGACTGGGATAGGCTAGCGGCTTGATCCAGGGGATCGAACCGCCGGGGTGAACGAAGAATGGCGTCACTTAAAGACATGCGCGTCCGCATCGCCTCCACAAAGGCGACGCAGAAGATCACCAAGGCCATGCAGATGGTCGCAGCGTCCCGATTGCGCCGCGCCCAGCAAGCGGCCGAGGCGGCGCGGCCCTATGCCGACAAGATGAGCGCGGTGATCTCCAACATCGCCAGCGCTGCCGCCGGTTCGCCCGGCGCGCCGGTGCTGCTGGGCGGCACCGGCAAGGATCAGGTTCACCTGCTGCTGGTCTGCACCGGCGAGCGCGGCCTGTCCGGCGCGTTCAACTCCTCGATCGTGCGCCTCGCGCGCGAGCGCGCCCAGACGCTGATGGCGCAGGGCAAGGAAGTCAAATTTTTCTGCGTCGGCCGCAAGGGCTACGAGCAGCTCCGTCGCCTCTACGACAAACAGATCGTCGAGCACCTCGACCTGCGCGGCGTTCGTCAGCTCGGCTTCCTCAACGCCGAGGACATCGCCAAGAAGGTTCTGGCCCGCTTCGACAACGGCGAATTCGACGTCTGCACGTTGTTCTACGCGCAGTTCAAGTCGGTCATCGCCCAGGTCCCGACCGCGCAGCAGATCATTCCGCTGACCGTGGAAGAAAAGGCGGCGAATGCGCCGTCGACGTCCTACGATTACGAGCCGGAGGAAGACGAGCTCCTCTCCGGCCTGTTGCCGCGGAATATCGCGGTACAGATTTTCCGCGCGCTGCTGGAAAACAACGCCTCGTTCTATGGCGCCCAGATGAGCTCGATGGACAACGCCACCCGCAACGCGGGCGAAATGATCCGCAAGCAAACCCAGATCTACAACCGAACCCGTCAAGCCCAGATCACCAAGGAGCTGATCGAGATCATCTCCGGCGCCGAGGCGGTCTGACGCACGAACCAAACGACGGTCGTTCAAGTAAAGAATTTCGAAGGAGAGCTTCATGGCTACAGCAGCTACCCAGGTCGGTCGTGTCACCCAGGTCATGGGCGCCGTCGTCGACGTTCAGTTCGAAGGCCATCTGCCGGCCATTCTGAATTCGTTGGAAACCAAGAACGGCAACATCCGCCTCGTGCTGGAAGTTGCGCAGCATCTCGGTGAGTCCACCGTGCGCACGATCGCGATGGACGTGACCGAAGGTCTGGTCCGCGGCCAGGAAGTGACCGACACCGGTCAGCCGATCTCTGTTCCCGTCGGCGCGGGCACGCTCGGCCGCATCATGAACGTGATCGGTGAGCCGATCGACGAAGCCGGTCCGATCCAGTCCGAAGGCAAGCGCGCCATCCACCAGGAAGCGCCGACCTACACCGATCAGTCGACCGAAGCGGAAATTCTCGTCACCGGCATCAAGGTCGTCGACTTGCTCGCGCCCTACGCCAAGGGCGGCAAGATCGGCCTGTTCGGCGGCGCCGGCGTCGGCAAGACCGTGCTGATTCAGGAGCTGATCAACAACGTTGCGAAGGCGCACGGTGGCTACTCCGTGTTCGCCGGCGTAGGCGAGCGTACCCGCGAGGGCAACGACCTCTATCACGAGTTCATCGAGTCCAAGGTCAACGCCGATCCGCACAATCCGGATCCGAGCGTCAAGTCGAAGTGCGCGCTGGTGTTCGGCCAGATGAACGAGCCGCCCGGCGCCCGCGCCCGCGTCGGCCTCACCGGTCTGACCGTCGCCGAGCACTTCCGTGACCAGGGCCAGGACGTGCTGTTCTTCGTCGACAACATCTTCCGCTTCACCCAGGCCGGTTCTGAAGTGTCCGCGCTGCTCGGTCGTATCCCGAGCGCCGTGGGCTACCAGCCGACGCTCGCCACCGACATGGGCGCGCTGCAGGAGCGCATCACCACCACGCAGAAGGGTTCGATCACCTCGGTGCAGGCCATTTACGTTCCGGCCGACGACTTGACCGACCCGGCGCCCGCGACCTCGTTCGCGCATTTGGACGCCACCACGGTGTTGAACCGCGCGATCTCGGAAAAGGGCATCTATCCGGCGGTGGATCCGCTCGACTCGACCTCGCGCATGCTCTCGCCGCTCGTCGTGGGCCAGGAGCACTATGACACCGCGCGTCAGGTCCAGCAGGTGCTGCAGCGCTACAAGTCGCTGCAGGACATCATCGCCATTCTCGGCATGGACGAGCTTTCGGAAGAGGACAAGCTGACGGTGGCCCGCGCCCGCAAGATCGAGCGCTTCCTGTCGCAGCCGTTCCACGTCGCCGAAATCTTCACCGGCTCGCCCGGCAAGTTCGTCGACCTCGCGGACACCATCAAGGGCTTCCGCGGCCTCTGCGAAGGCAAGTATGACCACCTGCCGGAAGCCGCCTTCTACATGGTCGGCACCATCGAAGAGGCGATCGAGAAGGGCAAGAAGCTCGCCGCTGAAGCGGCCTAAGAAGCGAATGGCGAATAAGGAGTAGCGAATAGTACGCTGCTCCTGTTCGTCACTCGCTATTCGCCACTCGCTATTCGCAGGTTTATCATGGCCACCTTCCACTTCGATCTCGTCTCGCCGGAAAAGCTCGCCTTCTCGGGCGAGGTCGACCAGGTCGATATCCCCGGCGTCGAGGGTGACTTCGGCGTGCTGGCGGGACATGCGCCGGTCGTGGCCGCGATCCGGCCCGGCATTCTCACCGTGACCATCGGCGGCAGGCACGAGAAGATTATCGTGCTCGGCGGTATCGCTGAAGTTTCCGACAAGGGCCTGACCGTGCTCGCCGACGTCGCGACCTCGCTGGCCGAACTCGACCGCGCCCAGTTCGCCGCGACCGTCTCTGAGATGGAAGAGGGATTGAAGGAGCACGAAGGCAACGAGCTCGATCAAGCCATTGCGCGGCTCGACCACTTCAAGAGCATCCAGCACGAGCTCAACACCACGGCTATGCACTAAGCCCCGGTGCACCGCGCCGGGGCTCAAGCTACAAATCCCTGAATAAGTTCAGCGCTCGTCACGGAAGTGGCGGGCGCTGAAACTTTGTTGCACCGCGCCGCCGATAGCGCCATTCTGCGCCCGCGAACTTTGTTCCGGGGGCCGGCCGCAGATGAAACGCAAGATCGCAGCGATTTTCGCAGCCGATATTGCCGGTTATTCACGACTGGTCGCGGAAGACGAAGAGGAGACGCTGCGGCGTCTCGCCTCCTATCGCGAGGTCGTCGACGATTTCATTGCCAGGGCGGGCGGACGCATCTTCAACACTGCCGGCGACGCCGTGCTCGCGGAATTTCCAAGCGCCGTCGATGCGGTGCGTTGCGCCATCGACATCCAGGAATCCCTGCGAACCCGCAACATGGCCTATCCGCCAAGCCGGCAGATGTCGTTCCGCATTGGTATCACCATCGGCGACGTGGTCGAGCGAGACGGTGATCTGCTCGGTGACGGTGTCAATATCGCCGCCCGGCTCGAGGGCCTCGCCGAGATCGGCGGCATCTGCGTCTCCCGCGCGGTGCACGAGCAGGTCGCCAACAAGCTGTCGGTGCAGTTCGCCGATATCGGCGCGCAGGAGGTCAAGAACATCCCGACGCCGGTGCATGCCTACATGGTGGCGATGCGGCGCGGGGACGGCAGCTACGCAACGCCGCAGATCAAGAGGGTGGCGAAGGCTGCGGCCGCGCCGAACTGGATGTGGCCGTTGGTGGTCGGTGTCGTCTCCGTCGTCGCCATCGGCGTCGGCGGCTTCCTCTATTTCACCAAGTTGGAGACGACCAGGGCGCCGTCAATCGCAGCGATCACGCCAAGCCCTGTATCAAGCCCTGTATCAAGCCCCGCATCAACAGCGCCAGGCTCGTCATCCACAATGGCGGCGAAAGCGCCGATGCCCATGCCGGCACCATCGGCTTCGCCGATGGCGGGCAAGTTTCCCGCCGACAACGTCCCCTTCATCAACGAGCGCATCCGCAACTACCTGGCGGGCGACTATTCCGCGGCCGGCGACTACAAGGCGTTCGCGCTCAATGTCGGCGGGTTCACCGGCGCGTCGTTGAATCAGCCGAACGAGGAAGCCGCGCGCAACGCCGCACTCGATCAGTGCCAGAAGCGCGCCGATGCCGCGCAATCGCCGCGGCGCTGCGAGCTCTATGCTGTCGGCAACAACGTGGTCTACACGCACGGCAAGCCCCCGATGCCGCCGCAACCCTTCGTCCGGCATGACGCCATGACCGAGCGCGCCTTCGCCTCGAAAGATTTTCCGATGGTGCGCGAGCCCGCCAAGGTCCGGCTCGAGAACATGTTCGTGCCCGCGGCAAAATCCCGCTCGGTCGCGCTCGGCCCGGGCGGACAATATTTCATGGTGATGGGCGCAGCATCCGCCGACGATGCCGCGCGGCGCTCGCTGGAATCGTGCGGCGCGATCGCCGGCGTCGCCTGCCTGGTCGTTGCGGTCGACGAGAATTTCGTCGTGCCGATCCCGACCCTGCTCAGGATCACCGGCTTCTTCCACGCGGCGTCTAACGCCTCGATCGTCGCCGATGCGCGCGACGAGGTCGTGCGTAAGCTCGCCGACGGCATGGGCTGGAATGCCGTCGCGGTCGGCACCGCGGGCCGGCCGGGCTTCGGTCTGAGGGCCGCCGACGAGCAGACAGCCGTCAATTCCGCGCTCGCCGACTGCGCCAAGAGCGACCGCGATTGCCACGTCATCGCAATCGGCCCATTCACGGTCGGGCCGATCAATTAGGGCTGAAAACTGGCTCTCGGGTGGTTTTCGCGTTTTAGTTTGCGAACGGCGCAAACTGCTGTGCCACGGCGCTGTAGACGTGGCGGCGGAACGGCACCACGACATCGGGGACACGATCGAGCCGCTCCCAGCGCCAGGCGTCGAACTCGGCGGGCTGCCCGTTGCGCGGCGTCAGCGGATCGATCTCGTCATCCTTGCCGGTGAAGCGCAGCGCGAACCATTTCTGGCGCTGGCCGCGGAATTTCGCCAGCCGGTGCGTCTGCGGCCCGTCATAGGGCGGGAATTCGTAAGTCAGCCAGTCGGTCTCGCCGAGATAGGTTGCGCTCTTGACGCTGGTCTCTTCCCAGAGTTCGCGCAGCGCGGCATCGCGCAAATCCTCGCCGTCGTCGACGCCGCCCTGCGGCATCTGCCAGTCGAGGCCCGGCAGGATGATCTCGGGTCCGTCGCCCTTGAAGCGGTGCCCGATCAGCACGCGGCCGTCGGCATTGAACAGCGCGATTCCGACATTGGGACGGTAGGGTTTTTCAGTGCTCACGCGTGGATCTCTCGTCGTCATTTCAGGCGATGCATTAGAGCGTTTTCGAGCGAAGTGGATACCGGTTCGCGTCAAGAAAACGCGTCAAAATAAAAAACTAGAGCCCCGTTCCGATTCCATCGGAACGGAACTGGCTCTAGCATCAACCTGGAATGGCGACCTGAACTAATCCTGCGCCAGCGCGGAAAATTCCTTGACCACACGCTCGTAGACCGGACGCTTGAACGGGATGATCAGTCCGGTCAGGTTCTTCATCGGTTCCCAGCGCCAGCTCACGAACTCGGCCTTGTGGCCGCCGCCGGGCTTTTCGACGTTGATCTCGCTGTCCTTCCCGGTGAAGCGGACCGCGAACCATTTCTGGCGCTGACCGCGGTAGCGGCCCTTCCAGGCGCGCCCGGCGACCGTGCGTGGAATGTCGTAAGTGAGCCAGTCCGGAACCTCGCCGAGCCGCTCGACCGAACGCACGCTGGTCTCCTCATAGAGCTCGCGCTTGGCAGCCTCCCAATTGTCCTCGCCGGGATCGACGCCGCCCTGCGGCATCTGCCAGACATGGGTGTCGTCGACATGCTCGATGCCGCCGGCGCGCCGGCCGATGAACACCAGTCCGTCCTTGTTGAGCAACATCACGCCGACGCAGGTCCGGTAGGGCAGATCCTCGTAACGCGCCATTCCGCCAGACCTCTCGCATGCTGTCGGTATGGCTGAAGCAGGCCCCGCGGGCCTGTGCCGTACCAATCCGTTGATTTAGCTGGATTTTGATTTCAGCATCGCGGTTGTCAATGGCACCAAAAGGATACCTCGGTCGCCCAACGTCTTGGTCCAGACGCCAATGCGCTCGATCGAGACCGGGAGGGCGGAGGCGGTGCCCACGGCCACGCCGCGCTCGCGTGCCGCGGCTTCGAGCTTGGTCAGGGCGCGGTCGATCTCGGCCGGGGTCGGCACTGCGTCGATCGCGATATCGCCCTTGCCGAACGGCATCGCGAGGCTGCCGGCGGCCTGGGGCGCGATGCTGCGGGGCGAGGAGCCGTCGTCGAAGAAGCCGAGGCCGCGCTTGGCCGCCTCGCGAATGATCGGCTGCATCGCCGGCTCCGTGGCGATGAAGCGGGCGCCCATGAAATTGGTGAGGCCGGCATAGCCCTGCATCCGGCTCAGATGCCAGTACAGGCGGTCCATGTTCTGGTCGGCACTGAGCGACGTCAGCAGCGTCTGCGGTCCCGGATCATTGTCGGGGAAGTCATAGGGCTCCATCGGGATCTGGAGGAAGATCTCGTGGCGCTGGGCGCGGGCGCGCTCGGCGAGTTTTCCTGGATCGGAGCCGTAAGGCGTGAAGGCCAGCGTCACCGCCGGCGGCAGCCGCATGATGGCATCGGTGGTCTTGGCGGCGCCGACGCCCAGGCCGCCGATCAGGATTGCGACCACCGGCATCTTGGCGGCCTTGGCGCGGTCGGCATCCGCCGCATAGACGTTGAACGGCTTCAGATCCCCGGACATCGCGGGGATCATGCCATAGCGCGATTTCTCGAGGAGTTTTGAGTCGATCCCGGCCATGACGGGCGGCGGTGCGGAGGCCGAGGCCGCCTCGCTCTTGCCGGCGGCATCGCCGCCGATCACCACGTCGTGGCGCGTGCCGGTGGAACCGTCGATCATGGTGACGGTCTTCTGCTCGCCCGCCTGCTTCGGTGCGTCCCTGGTCTCTTGCTTGCTGTCCTGCTTGCTTTCTTGGCTGTGGCTGGCGGCGGCCGGCTTGTCGTCGCCGGCCTTGTCTGCGGCATTGGGCTCGCGGATCGCGAGCCGCGTCATCGGCTCGCCGCCGAGCGGATCCTTGTTGAATATGGCGAAGCCGGCAAAGGTGACCAGGAACAGGCCGAGCAGGACTGCGAGCAGCTGCATGGGCGTGAACGGCAGCCGCAGCCGGCGTTTCCGGCGCGGCTTGTCCCGTCCGAGCGGGGCGCTCAGATCATCGGCCGTTTCAGTCATGCGCGATCCCGAATCACTCGAGATGACGATACCACGCCGAGGTCAAGCGGCGGCAGGCCGGGATAGGCCGGGGATAGCAGGAGTTCCAAGCAAAAAGGGCGGCTCCGGGAGTCGCCCTTTTCGTCAGATCGCGATGCGCCGAGTTAGTTCGCCGCTTTGGGCTTGTCGGTCGTGGCCTTGTCGCCGCCCGGTGTGGGCGCCGCGGACGCGCTGTTCTTGATGCCGTGGAGCAAATCGTCGGCGAGCTTGAGCGCCTTGTCGTCCTTGGCGTCCGGCGGGACGTAGGACTGCGAGCCGGTCTTTTCGTCGCCGTCGTTCTTGAGATGGCCGCGCAGCGATGCTTCGCCCTTGGTGTCGGTGCGCGACTTCAGCTCGTCCGGCACGTCCTGCAGCACTTCGATGTCGGGCACGATGCCCTTGGCCTGGATCGACTTGCCCGACGGCGTGTAGTAGCGCGCAGTGGTCAGACGCAGCGCGCCGTTGCCGGAGCCGAGCGGAATGATGGTCTGCACCGAGCCCTTGCCGAACGAACGCGTGCCGACGATGGTCGCGCGCTTGTGGTCCTGCAGCGCGCCGGCGACGATCTCCGACGCCGAAGCCGAGCCGCCGTTGACCAGCACGATGACCGGCTTGCCCTTGGTGAGGTCGCCCGTATGCGCGGTCCGGCGCTGGGTCTCCTCGGCATTGCGGCCGCGGGTCGAGACGATCTCGCCCTTCTCCAAGAAGGAGTCGGAGACGGTGACCGCTTCCTCGAGCAGCCCGCCCGGGTTGTTGCGGAGGTCGATGACGTAGCCCTTCAGCTTGTCGCCGATCTGATTCGAGAGGTTGGCGACCTCGCGCTTCAGGCCTTCGGTGGTCTGCTCGTTGAAGGTGGTGATGCGGATATAGGCGATGTCGTCGGCCTCGATGCGGGCGCGCACCGAACGGACGCGGATGTTGTCGCGCACCAGCGTGACGTCGATCGGATTGTCCTGGCCCTTGCGGATGATCTTGAGCTTGATCTTGGTGTTGACGGGGCCGCGCATCTTCTCGACCGCCTGGTTCAGGGTCAGGCCCTGCACCGCTTCGTCGTCGAGATTGGTGATGATGTCGTTGGCCATGACGCCGGCGCGCGAGGCCGGGGTGTCGTCGATCGGCGAGACCACCTTGATCAGGCCGTCTTCCATCGTGACTTCGATGCCGAGGCCGCCGAACTCACCGCGGGTCTGCACCTGCATGTCGCGGAAGCTCTTGGCATCCATGTAGCTCGAATGCGGATCAAGACCGGTGAGCATGCCGCTGATCGCGGATTCGATCAGCTTGGTGTCGTCGGGCTTCTCGACATAGTCCGAGCGTACGCGCTCGAAGACGTCGCCGAACAAATTGAGCTGGCGATAGGTGTCCGCGGTGGCGGCTCGCGCGCTGGAGCCCATGAAGACCGCGCGCGGTTGCGTCACGAACAGCGTCAGCGCCGCACCGGTGGCCGCGCTGAGGAGGATAACTGAAGTCTTGCGCATCATCCGCGAACCTTCTCGCCTTCATTTGCGGCCCACCATGGGCCTGGATCGATTGGAGTGC
The DNA here is from genome assembly GCF_055811355.1 of Bradyrhizobium sp. WSM4873. Taxonomy (NCBI): domain Bacteria; kingdom Pseudomonadati; phylum Pseudomonadota; class Alphaproteobacteria; order Hyphomicrobiales; family Nitrobacteraceae; genus Bradyrhizobium; species Bradyrhizobium sp. WSM4873. The sequence goes on from NZ_JBVVPS010000024.1 coordinate 93,592, forward strand.
CGTCTTTGCGGAACTCGACATAGAGCACAGGTTGACTCGCGTTCGTGGCGAGAATGGAGGCGACTTGAGAAGTCGACCCCATGGTCGCGACAGGCTCCCCCGTGAGCACAAACTGACCGATGTTGACCGAAATGCGCTCCATCCCGGCGATCAGCACATGATACCCGCCCCCGGCATTGAGGATCAAGAGTTGTCCATAGCTGCGGAACGGGCCGGCATAGACAACCCAGCCATCACACGGCGTCGTGACCTGGGAGCCGGGCCTGCTCGCCAGCGAAATGCCCTTCTGGACCCCGCCGAGCCCGTCCGAACCGCCGAAATCCCTGATCTTGTTACCGTTAACCGGAAGAGGCAGGAGGCCCTTGGCCGCGGCGAAGGCCATCGCAGGGGTGGTCCGGGAACGATCCTTGAAAGCGCCGGGGCCGGTCTTGGCGCTGGCGGCCGCGTTTGCAGCCGCCTTGGCCTCGGCCTGCCTGGCGGCCTCAGCCGCCTTCTCGGCCGCCTTGGCGGCGCTTTGCAGATCCTGCTCCATCTTGGCGATCAGCCCCTGGAGATCGCCGACCTGTCTCGAGAGCGCGACGGCGCGCGCATTCTCGGCGTCGAGGTCCTTTTCGCGCGACGCCTGCTGACGCTGCCGCTCGTCGACCAGAGCCGCGAGCCGGGTCTGGTCGTTGCGCACCTTGTCGCGGTCGGAGGCAAGCTGGTCCCGCTCGGTCGCGATGGTCTTGCGTAAGGCCACGAGTTCGCCGAGCTCGCCTGCGATCTTTTCGGCGCGGCCGCGCAATTCCGGCACCACGGCACCGAGCAGCATCGCCGTGCGCAGCGATTGCAGGGCATCCTCGGGCCGTACCAGAAGTGCCGGCGGCGTCCGCCTTCCGGCGCGCTGCAAGGCCGCCAGCACCTCGACGATGTCGGCGCGGCGTAAATCGAGCGAGCTGCGCATCGCCTGCTCGCGGCCGTTCAGCGATCGCAGCCGCGCTTCGGCCTCGTCGATCTTGGTCTCGACGGTGCGCACGTTGGCGGCGGTGTCGATCAATTGTTGATTGAGCTGGGTGCGGTCCTGGCCGAGCGAGGTGATCTCGGCCTTGAGCTTGGCCTGCGCTTCCTCGGCGCTCTTCTTGCTGGCGCGCGCGGCTTCGAGCTCCTGCTCGCGCTGCTTGATCGCATCGGGCGCGACAGCCGCAGTCTGCGGTGCAGGCGTCTGAGCTTGCGCGAGGCTTGCGCCCAAGATACTTGCGCCCAAAATACTTGCGCCGGCAACGCCGGCGATCAGCAGCAGGTTGAGGACAGGCGCTCGCATCGCTTTGGGCAAAGGTGCTCGTTGTGGCGCGGATCACGCGCGGTGATAGGGATGGCCGGCCAGAATGGTGGCGGCCCGATAAAGCTGTTCCAGAAGCATGACGCGGACCATTTGATGCGGCCAGGTCGCAGAGCCGAACGCGATCGCGAGCTTGGCCTTACGGCGCAATTCGGGCGAAAGTCCGTCCGCCCCTCCGATCATGAAGATAGTATGACCGGAACCCTCGTCGCGCCAGCGGCCGAGATGCCGTGCGAATACGGTCGAATCCAGATTCTGGCCGCGCTCGTCCAACGCCACCAGCACCGATTTTTCGGGAATATGCGCGGAGATCGCCGCGGCCTCTTCGGCCATCCGCGTCGCCGTATCGCGCGCGCGGCTTTCGGGCAATTCGTGGATGGCGAGCTCGCGGAATCCGAGCTTGCGGCCGGCCTCATCGAACCGCTCGAAATAGCGGTCGGCAAGCTCCCGTTCGGGGCCCTGCTTCAGCCGGCCCACCGCAATGACGGCTATGCGCATGATATGTTCAGGGTCGCGTTTTCTGGACCGCGCGCGATATGCGCGCGCACGACGCTAGCATGCGCGTCAGCCGATTCGAAATCGGCCAGCAGCCTTTAGATCGCCTTCGCCGCCCCTGGGCCCTGCGTGTACAATCTCTCGAGACTGTAGAATTCGCGGACCTCGGGTCTGAACACGTGCACGATCACATCGCCGGAATCGATCAGCACCCAGTCGCAATTGGGCAAGCCCTCGACGTGGATGTTCTTGATGCCGTTTTCCTTGAGGCCTTTGGCGACGTTCTCCGCGATCGCGCCGACGTGCCGGTTGGCCCGGCCGGTCGTGACGATCATGTAGTCGGAGTAGGCCGATTTGCCGCGAAGGTCGATGGTGACCGTCTCCTCCGCCTTCATGTCGTCGAGGCGGGAGAGGATCAGGCTCAGCGTCTTGTCGGCGTCGGGTTGCGCCTTCAAGGCCGCAGCTTTGGTCGATGTTTTACGCGTAGGCTTGGCAACCTTGGGTAAAACAGACTTCGGTGAAGCCGTCTTGGATGAGGCTGTCTTGGACAATACAGATGTGGTCAGGGACCATTCCTTTCACTGTATCGCGAACGCCGAATCCGGCGCCCACTGGTTACACTACATCATGTGGGGTTAAGGGTTTCAATATGCCAGAGAGCCCGAAGGCCGGATGGCGTTCGCACAATCTGACTCACTTCGTACCTTTCCAGCTTCCGTCCGGGTTCCGTAAGCCGGTCGACGAGAGATTCAGCTTCATACCGGTCAGGAACACCCAGGCCGGGGCGGCCCGATCCGCAAGCAATGGCGCCTCATTCTCCGGCAAGCGGTAGCGTCTGAGCGCCTGGGCGGCGGGAGAGGCGAGGGCACGGAAACTCTGTGGCGGGCGATCGATGACCGCAATCGGCACCTGATCGGCGATGCGCCGCCAGTGCTGCCAACGATGGAATTGAGCGAGGTTGTCGGCGCCCATGATCCAGACAAAGCGCAAGCCCGAGAGGCGGCGGCGCAAGGTGTTGATCGTGTCGATGGTATAGCGCGTGCGAATGACGGATTCGAGACAGCTCACCTCGATCCTGGGATCGTCGGCCACGTCGCGCGCGGCCTGCATGCGCGCGCCAAGCTCGTGCAGCGCACCGTTCTCCTTCAGTGGATTGCCTGGCGTCACCAGCCACCACACGCGATCGAGCTGGAGGCGTTTCAGCGCGAACTGGCTGATCGCGCGATGGGCCTGGTGCGGCGGATTGAACGAGCCGCCGAGCAGGCCGATGCGCATGCCCGAGGTATGGGTAGGTATGGCCTGCGCGAAGAAACGTGGCGCGATGAAATTGTTGCTCAATGCCCCGCGCCCTGCGTGGTCTACGGCCGCGTCTGCCCGGTGCCGTGAACGCGATATTTGAAGCTCGTCAGCTGCTCGGCGCCAACCGGGCCGCGGGCATGGAATCTGCCGGTGGCGATGCCGATCTCGGCGCCGAAGCCGAACTCGCCGCCGTCGGCGAACTGTGTCGAGGCGTTGTGCAGCACGATCGCGGAATCGACTTCGCTGAGGAATCTCTTCGCAGCGGTCTCATCGGCGCTCACGATCGCATCGGTATGGTGCGAGCCGTGGTTCTGGATATGCGCAATCGCGCCGTCGACGCCGTCGACCACCTTCGCTGCGATGATCGCATCGAGATATTCGGTGTCCCAATCGTCCGCGCTCGCGGGTTTGACGCGCGCATCGGTCTTTTGCACAGCGTCGTCGCCACGCACTTCGCAGCCGGCCTCGATCAGCATCTCGATCAGCGGCTTCAGGTTTTTACCGGCAGCGGCGCGATCGACCAGCAGTGTCTCGGCGGCGCCACAGACGCCGGTACGGCGCATCTTGGCGTTGAGCACGATCGATTTCGCCATGGCGAGGTCGGCGCTGCCGTCGATATAGACGTGATTGACGCCTTCGAGATGCGCGAACACCGGCACGCGCGCTTCCTGCTCGACACGTGCGACGAGGCTCTTGCCTCCGCGCGGCACGATCACGTCGACGGCACCGTTCAATCCCGACAGCATCTGGCCTACCGCCGCGCGGTCGCGCGTCGGTACCAGCGTGATTGCAGCCTCGGGGAGGCCCGCTTCGCGCAGGCCCTGCACCAGGCATTCATGGATCGCGCGGCAGGAGCGGAAACTGTCGGAGCCGCCGCGCAGGATCACGGCATTGCCCGACTTCAGGCACAGCACGCCGGCGTCCGCCGCAACGTTCGGCCGGCTCTCGAAGATCACGCCGACGACGCCGAGCGGCACGCGCACGCGCTCGATGGTCATGCCATTCGGCCGTTGCCAGCTCTCGGTGACGATGCCGACCGGATCGGCAATGCCGCGCACGATGCCGATGCCCTCGGCCATGCCCTCGACCCGCGCCGGCGTCAGCGTCAGGCGGTCGATGAAGGACGAGGTGGCGTTTCCTGAGGCGCGGGCCTCGGTGACGTCCTCGGCATTGGCGGCAAGGATCGCGGCTGCATTGTTGCGGATCGCCCGCTCCATGGCCTCGAGCGCCCGGTTCTTCTGCTCCGGCGGCGCCAGCGCCAGCACGCGCGCGGCAGCGCGGGCACGGGTACCGAGATCGGTCATCAGCGCCTGAAGATCGGCATTGCCGTCGACGGCTTTGAGGGGGGCGGCCATGGGAGTTTCAACCTTCTGCTAAGGCGGTGTCCTAGCACGGAAATCCCGCTTTTGCGAAGGGCGGGGCGGGTATGGCTGGTCTCCCGGTGTTGTGCCACCTCGGCCACTGGCCCAGCTCCGACGTCATGGCCGGGCTTGTCCCGGCCATCCACGCCTTGCCGCCAGCAAGAAAGAACGTGGATGCCCGGGCCTTCGCCTCGCCGAAGCGGCTTCGGCCGCGCAGGCGGGACAAGCCCGGGCATGACGGTTTGGGCGTCTGCCGGCCCTTACCCGCCCATCACCAGATCATCGCGGTGGATCATCTCGGACCTCCCGCTGATGCCGAGGATGGCCATCACATCGGGGGAGGAGCGGCCCTTGATCCGCTCGGCATCGTCGGCGTCATAGGCGATCAGGCCGCGGCCGACCTCGCTGGTGTCGGGGCCGCGCACGATCACGGCGTCGCCGCGGGCGAACTGGCCCTCGACCTTGATCACGCCGGCTGGCAGCAGGCTGGCGCCCGCGCGCAGCGCTGCGACCGCGCCGGCGTCGATGGTCAGCGTGCCCTTCGGCTCCAGCGAGCCTGCGATCCAGCGCTTTCGCGAGGTGATGGGATTGGCAGGCGTCAGGAACCAGGTGCAGCGGCCGCCATCGGCGATCGCCTGCAACGGATGCTCGATCTTGCCCGAGGCAATCAGCATATGCGTGCCGCCGGTGGTCGCGATTTTTGCGGCTTCGACCTTGGTGCGCATGCCGCCGCGCGATAGCTCGGACTCGGCCTCCCCTGCCACAGCCTCGATCTCGGAGGAGATGCTGTCGACGACGGGAATGAGCTTGGCGTTCGGGTTGTTCTTCGGCGGGGCGTCGTAAAGACCGTCGATGTCGGACAGCAGCACCAGCAGATCCGCGCTCGCCATGGTGGCGACGCGCGCGGCCAAGCGGTCATTGTCGCCGTAGCGGATCTCGTTGGTGGCGACCGTGTCGTTCTCGTTGATCACGGGGATTGCGCGCCATTCCAGCAACTTGCCGATGGTGGAGCGCGCGTTGAGGTAGCGGCGGCGCTCCTCGGTGTCCTGCAGCGTCACCAGGATCTGGCCGGCGCCGATGCCGTGGGCGCCAAGGACCTCCGACCAGATCCGCGCCAGCGCGATCTGACCGACGGCGGCGGCTGCCTGGCTCTCCTCCAGCTTCAGCGGGCCGCGCGGCAATTTCAGGCGGCTGCGGCCGAGCGCGATCGAGCCGGAGGAGACGACGAGAACGTCACGCCCCTCGCGATGCAGCTTGGCCATGTCGTCGGCGAGCGCGGCAAGCCAGGACGCCCGCACCTCGCCCTTGTCGGAATCGACCAGCAGCGCGGAGCCGACCTTGACGACGATGCGGCGGAATTGACTGAGTTCGGGGCTGGCCATGTGTGTATGTGGTGTGTGTACGTGCTGGAGAGCGGCGCCGGTAAGGCCTGCTTTTGCAGCAGGACGATGGCTGGCGCAAGGCGGCAGGCCCCGTAAACGGCGCTTGTCCGGAGCGCCCGTCTGGCTCTAACTGTCGCCAACCATCATGGGCTCAAAGAGGAAACCAATGGATCGCCGCAACTTCATTGCCGGATGCCTCGGGTTGCCGTTGTTGGCGCAGGCGGGCGAAGCGCAAGCTCAGGCCGGGCTGACAAAGATGATCTTCCCGTTCGCGGCGGGAGCGGGCGGCGACACGCTGTGCCGGCTGATCGCGCAGGAGATGGCGCCGGCGCTGCAGCGCACCGTCGTGGTCGAGAACCGCACCGGCGGGGACGGCCTGATCGGCATCAAGGCGGTGAAAGGGGCCAGCCCCGACGGCAGCATGGTGCTGGTGACCACCGGGCCCACGATGTACCTGCTGCCGATGGTGGAGACGACCCCGAGCTTCAATACCGCAAGGGATTTCGTCCCGGTCTCGCTGCTGGCGCGGTTCGAGTTCGCCGTCGTGATCAGCCCGACGATCGATACCGCGGATTTTAAGGGATTTGTCGCCTGGCTGAAGGCGCATCCGGACAAGGCGTCGTTCGGCGTGCCGAGCAACGGCACCATCCCGCATTTCATGGGCTCCAAGCTCGAGAAGGACCTCGGCATTGCCCTGACGCGCGTGCCCTATCGCGGCAGCGCGCCCATCCTCAACGACATCATCGGCGGTCACATCTCTTTCGGCATCGTCACCTTGGCGGATGCGCTGCCGCAGCATCGTGCCAAGGGCGTGAAGATCATTGCGGTCGCGAGCGCCGAACGTTCGCCGTTTGCTTTGGAGGTGCCGACCTTGAAGGAGAGCGGCATCGATCTCGTCGCCGACGCCTGGTACGGCATGTGGCTTCCCGCCGGCAGCTCGCCGGAATTCGCGAGCAAGCTCGGCGCGGCCGCAAGCGCCGCGCTCGCCAAGCCCGAGGTGAAGGAAAAGCTCACCGCGATCGGGCTGATCCCGGTCGGCAGCAGCGCGGAAGCTCTGACGAAGGAGCTCGCCGCGAACACCGCGTTGTGGCAGCCGATCGTGAAGGCGACAGGGTACAAGATCGAGAATTAGTTTCTGTTTCCGCTCTCCGCCGTCATGGCCGGGCTTGTCCCGGCCATCCACGTGCACCGCCACTTGACGCAAGACGTGGATGCCCGGGTCAAGCCCGGGCATGACGAGCTGAGAGAGCCTCGTTCCGCTCACCTACAGCTTCGCGCGTTGCGCGATGCCGTCCTTGATCGATGCCAGCTCGGCTTCGTCCCAGATGCCGATCAGGATGCCACCCTTCACCTGGAGCTGGTTGTCGGCATAGGCCGCGATCTTCTCGCGGGACGTTGTGATGTGGTCGTTGGGATGCAGCGCCCAGTCGAACAATTCCGCCTGCAGTCGCGCGATGATTCCGGCGCACTCGGAATCGTCGCCGCGATCCAGAAACTCTTCCGGATCGGTTTCGAGGTCGTACAGCATCGGGCGGAAGCCGGAGGCGTGGATGTATTTCCAGCGGCCGTCGAACACCATGAACAGGCGGCAGCGCTCGATCGGCTGGTTCAGCTTCAGCCGCACGTCCTGCATGACATAATCGTATTCGGAGAAAGCCACCTTGCGCCAATCCGGCGGCCTCTCGCCGCGCAGCAGCGGCAGCAGCGAGCGTCCTTCGAGGATGTGGCCCGGCACCTTGCCGCCGAAATAATCCACGAAGGTCGGCGCGAGATCGATGGCTTCGACCAGCGCATCGTTGCGCGTGCCGCGCGTCGCATCCGCCTCCTTCGAGGGATCGATGATAACAAGCGGGATCTTCGCCGACTGCTCGTGGAACAGATCCTTCTCGCCCATCCAGTGATCGCCGAGATAGTCGCCGTGATCGGAGGTGAACACGATCATGGTGCTGTCCGAGAGGCCGCGCTCCTCCAGAAACTTCATCAGCACACCCATCTGGTCGTCGATCTGGGTGATCAGGCCCATATAGGTCGGGATCACCTTCTCGCGGGCATCGTCGCGCGCCATGTTGCGGGAGTAGCGCATGTCCATATAGGCGCCGAATACCGGATGCGGATTCTGGCGCTCGCGCTCGGAGCGGATCACCGGAATCATGTCGTCCTTGGAATACATGCTGGCGTAGGGTTCGGGCGCGATGTAGGGCCAGTGCGGCTTGATGTAGGACAGATGCAGGCACCATGGCCTGCCGTCGGTCTCCGCTTCGCCGATGAAGTCCATCGCGCGCCGCGTCATGTAGGGCGTCTCGGAATGCTCGTCCGGCACGCGCGCGGCCTTGTCGGCATGCACGAGCAGCCAGCCGTTTTGCAGGGAGCCGTCCTCGGCCGCACCTGAATTGGCCCAATGCTCCCAGGGATTGGGCGCATCGAAACCCTGCTGGCGCAGATATTCGTCGTATTTCGGACGCGGCCGCCCCGTGGGATGCAGGCCATCGTCGCGCTCATAGGGCTCGAACCCGCATTCGGCGACGTGCACGCCGATCATCGATTCCGGCGGGATGCCGAGTGCCTTCATCCCTTCGAGGTCGGGCGCCATGTGGGTCTTGCCGACCAGCACGTTGCGCACGCCGAGCTTCTTGAGGTGATCGCCGAGCGTGGGCTCGCCGACGCGCAGCGGCCAGCCGTTCCAGTGCGAGCCGTGCGAGCGCATGTAGCGCCCGGTGTAGAACGACATCCGCGAGGGGCCGCAGATCGGCGACTGCACATAGGCCTTGCTGAACAGCACGCCGCGCTTCGCCATGGCGTCGATGTTCGGCGTCTTCAGCGTGGGATGGCCGGTGCAGCCGAGATAGTCGTAGCGAAGCTGGTCGCACATGATCCAGAGAACGTTCTTCGCGCGCGCCATGCGTGATCCCTGCCGTGTCTTGATGGGTCGATGCTGCGCTATCGAGGGCGCGAAGACAAGCAGGGCGGTGACGCGCGAGGTCGTGGCTGCACATTCCAGCGTCGTCCCGGCGAAGGCCGGGACCCATAGCCACAGGGAGTAGTTTGGCGAAGACTAGTAGTTCGGTACTAAGACCATCCCCAACCGACAGATCACGCGGTATGGGTCCCGGCCTTCGCCGGGACGACCGTGGGGAGAGCGTTCAAACCGACCACGGCTCCGCTTCGGCCGCGCTCTTCGCTTTCGCGGAGACCGGGCTCTCGCCGATCACATCCGCCAACGCGCGCAGCGCTTCCTGCACGCCGTCGCCGGTGACGGCGGAGAGCAGCAGCGGCGTCTTCTTGGCGGCGCGCTTCAGCCGGTCCCTCTGCTTCTTCAGCTCGTCCGGCTCGACTGCGTCGATCTTGTTCAGCGCGACGATCTCGATCTTGTCGGTGAGCTGCCCGGCATAGGCGTCCAGCTCCGTTCGCACCGTCTTGTAGGCCTTGCCGGCATGCTCGCAGGTCGCATCGATGAGATGCAGCAGCACGCGGCAGCGCTCGACATGGGCCAGGAAGCGGTCGCCGAGACCGACGCCTTCATGCGCGCCTTCGATCAGGCCGGGGATATCAGCCAGCACGAACTCGCGGCCGTCGGCATTCACGACACCGAGCTGCGGATGCAGCGTGGTGAAGGGATAGTCGGCGATCTTCGGCTTGGCCGCGCTGACCTTGGCGAGGAAGGTGGACTTGCCGGCATTGGGCAGGCCGACGAGGCCGGCATCCGCGATCAGCTTCAGCCGCAGCCAGATCCAGCGCTCCTCGCCGGGCTGGCCGGGATTGGCATTGCGCGGCGCGCGGTTGGTCGAGGTCTTGAAATGCGCGTTGCCGAAGCCGCCATTGCCGCCTTCGGCCAGCACGAACTTTTCGCCGACAGTGGTGAAATCGTGGATCATGGTCTCGCGATCTTCGTCGAAGATCTGCGTGCCGATCGGGACCTTCAGCACGATCGACTTGCCGTTGGCGCCATGCCGGTCCGAGCCCGAGCCGTTCTCGCCCTTCTGGGCCTTGAAGTGCTGCTGGTAGCGGTAGTCGATCAGCGTGTTCAGCCCGTCGGCGACCTCGATGATGACATTGCCGCCGCGGCCGCCATTGCCGCCGGAGGGGCCGCCGAATTCAATGAATTTTTCGCGGCGGAACGCCACGCAGCCGTTTCCGCCGTCGCCGGAGCGGATATAGACCTTTGCTTCGTCAAGGAATTTCATGGGCCATAGGTAGGCCAGCCGGTCCCGCGCGGCAACCCGGATAGACCCGCAAATCGGCCGAATTTCCGCGATTTTGGGGCGTGCTTAACCCCAAGATGAGGTTCGGGACGACGTTAGTTGGGCCGGCGCCGGATCAGGAATTTCTGCGTGCCCTCCAGCACCAGCTCCTTGCGCTGGTTGAACACGGTGCTTTTGAGCGTCACCGCGCCGGTCGAGCGTCCCGGCACCAGCTCGGTGACATCGAGCGCGGGATAGATTGTGTCCTCGGCGAACACCGGTTTGAGGAACCGGCTGGATTGCTCGAGGAAGCCGACCAGGGAGTCCTCGACCATGAACGGAAACAGGCCCGCGCCGGGTGCGGTGTGGATCAGCGTCTGGAAACCGTGGGCGAGCAGATGCGGCATGCCGCGGCTGCGGCAATACTCCACATCGTAATGCACCGGATGGGTATCGCCGCTCGCGGTCTGGAATGCCGCGAACACCGCCGTCGTCTGCGTGCGGCTCGGCAGCACGAAGCGCTCGCCGACCACGAAATCCTCAAACCAGCGTTGCGCCGGGATCATGCGATGCCGGGCCGGGTCGAAGTCGATCATGGCTAAGCTCTTTCCTGGCTCTTTTGTGAGACACCTGTCGCTACCGCGACGCGGAGACTGCGACAATCCGTTCAATTCGTCCAACGCGGGCTTGTCGCGACGGCCTGCGTCATTACAACGGCGCTCGATGCCTCTGTTCAAGAATCTCTCGGCCTATGACGAACGCTCGGCGCGGCTCGCCGGGATTGCGCTCATGGTGCTGTCGATCTTCATGTTCTCGTTCGGCGATGCCATGGGCAAGTTCCTGGTCGGGACTTATTCGGTGGGGCAGCTGCTGTTCCTGCGCGCCTGCGCGGCGCTGCTGCTGCTGTCGCCGCTGGTCTGGCGGCAGCGTCACCAGTTCCTGCATCTGGAGCGGCCGGGCCTCCAGCTTTTTCGCGTCGTGTTGTCGACGCTGGAAGTGGCGGCCTTCTTCCTTGCGACGGTTTATCTGCCGCTCGCCGACGTCATCACCTATTATCTCGCCGGGCCCATTTTCGTCACGGCGATGTCGGCGATCTTTCTCGGCGAGAAGGTCGGCTGGCGGCGCTGGACGGCGATCCTGATCGGCTTCTGCGGCGTGCTGATCGCGCTGCGGCCGTCGGCACAGACCGTGAGCCTGCCGGCGCTGATCGCGCTTGGCGGCAGTCTTTCCTTCGCAACGCTGATGCTGATCACGCGCAGCCTGCGCAAGACGCCCGACATCGTGATGGCGTCGTCGCAATTCGTCGGCACGTTCTTGCTGGGCGCGGTGCTGTCGGCGTTCCACTGGGTGCCGCCGACATCGGGCAGCCTCGTGATCTTCGCGCTGGCGGGATGCGTCTCGGTCACGGCGCTGTTCTGCGTCAACCGCTCGCTCAAGCTGGCGCCGGCCAGCGTCGTCGTGCCCTATCAATATTCGATGATCGTCTGGGCGGTGATCTTCGGCTTCGTCGTGTTCGGCGACGTGCCCGAGATCGCCACCATCGTCGGCGCCGCCATCATCATCGGCGCCGGGTTCTATATTTACTTGCGTGAGCGCGATCTCGGGCGGGGGGACGTGGATGTGAATCCGCCGGCGTGATCGCAGCCGATAAATTCGAGCGTCGTCCTGGACAAGCGGAGCGCCGATCCAGGACCCATCACCCCAGGGAGGAGTTTGGCGAAGATTCGTGGTTGATAGTTCGCGCCACGACTTCTCGCTGGGGTAATGGGTCCTGGCTTTCGCCAGGATGACAGCTGTGATTGAGGCGCCTCCGGCCTACCTCACCCGCCTCGCACTGCTCCAGCTCTTCAGCGACGCCCACACACTGCGTGACAGGCGGAAGCAGTCGACGGGCGTCGACGAGCCCAGCGCCAGGAAGCGATGCAGCTGGACCCCGCTCCACTGGAAGCCGCACTTCTCCAGCACGTTGCGCGACGCCGGGTTGGTGACGCGCGCGCCTGCATGGAGATGATCGTCCTCGAACTCCTCGAAGAAGAAGTCGATCGCGCCGCGCGCGGCTTCGGTGGCAAAGCCCCGGCCCCAATGCTCGACGCCGAGCCAATAGCCGAGCTCGGCATTGTCGGGCGTCGAGCGGTCGATGCCGACCATGCCGATGGGGCCGCTGTCATGCTCGATCAGGAATACGGTCTCGCCGCCCGGCGCGGCGGTCGCGCGGACGAAGGCGACGGCGTCGTCCTGCGAATAGGGATGCGGGAGGCGCCTGGTGTTTTCGGCGACGCGACGGTCGTTGGCGAGGAGGGCGATGGTCCTGACGTCGGCGAGGGTCGGCCGCCGCAACGTCAGCCGCTCGGTGGCGACGCCGCTCGGTCTCGCCTCCCGCAAGGTCACGCTCGAAAAGTCCTGCAACATGTCCGGCTCCGTCGAAGTCACTAAGTGAAAAGTGAGCACGCAAACGAAAGGGGAGGCCGGTTTCCCGCCTCCCCTGGAGCCTTCGATCTATTTTGATCTCAAGGACTCCGCCGGTTCGGTCTGGGACCCGGCGGACTCCAAATTTGATCCACCGTCTATTCAGCCGCCTCTGCGAGCGGGAGCACCGAGATGAAGGTGCGGCCGTTGGCTTTGGCCTGGAACGTTACGCGGCCCTCGACCTTGGCGAACAAGGTGTGGTCCGTGCCCATGCCGACATTAAGGCCGGGATGCCAGGTGGTGCCGCGCTGACGCGCAATGATGTTGCCGGGAATCACAACTTCCCCGCCGAACGCCTTGATACCGAGGCGCTTGCCCTTGGAATCGCGACCGTTGCGCGATGAACCGCCTGCTTTTTTGTGAGCCATGGCTCGTCTCCGAAATTCTACGTATTTCTAGATCAATTCCTTGACGGAATCATTTCACAATTTCTCACGCATCAATTCGTGATGGCGCGTGATCAAATTATGCGGCGGCCTCTTCGGTGGTCGTTTCCTTGGCGACCTTCTCCCGCTTCGGACGCGGTCCCTTGGTGGGCTTGGCGCCGTCCGTCAGGATCTCCGAGATGCGCAGCACGGTAATCTCGTCGCGATAGCCGCGCTTGCGGCGCGAGTTCTTGCGGCGGCGCTTCTTGAAAGCGATGACCTTGGGACCGCGCTTGTGGTCGAGCACCTCGACCGCAACGGAGGCGCCTGCGACCGTGGGCAGACCCAGGATCGGCGTGTCGCCGCCGACCAGGAGAACTTCATTGAGCTGCACGATCGAGCCGACTTCGCCTTCGATCTTGCCTACTTCCAGGACATCATCCGGAACGACGCGGTACTGCCGGCCGCCGGTTTTGATGACTGCGAACATCGTTGTTTTCCTTCGTGTTCATTCCCGGCCTCGCGACAGAGTGTCGGGGCCGGCTTTTTGTCAGTCGTTATGGGTTTATGCGAGTTTTGTGCGGGCGGAAGTTATCCCTTTGAAAACCCACGCAAAAACAAGCGGCGCGAGAAACGCCCCGCGCCGGTTGCGGGATTTATAGCCGCTGATCCCCTGGAGTCAAGGAAAAGCCGGCGAAAACGGCCCGGATTTGAAGCATTTGGGCCCGATCCGGCCCCGCTGGCGAATTTCCGACGACGTCGCAACCAACGGGTTCCCCCGCCGTTGTCCCGGCGAATTCAGTCACACGGGCAAGGGGCTACCATGGCAACAGACGAGCTGGTCAAGACGACGACGGGCATCGCCCATCACGGCGCCGAGCGGCTGCCGTCGGTGGATATCGACAGCTTCAACATCGAGATGAGGGACGACGAAGGCTTCATCGGCGACCGCGCCAGCAAGGGCGCGTTCCGCGAGATCCTCGAGCGCTGGCGCAAGCCGCTGCGCAAGTCCGGCGAGGACCCGTTCGGCAAGGAACCGTCGGACGAGATCAGCAAGAAGACGCTGGACGCCATCCTGGTCGGCGACGACACCGAGGCCTGGGCGGTGGTGCACAGCGCCATCGAGGATTTTGCCCAGGAGCTCGCTTACGTCACCCGCCGTTTCCTCAAGTCCAAGGCCTGGGCCAAGACGGAGCGCATCGTGGTCGGCGGTGGTTTCCGCGATTCCCGGCTCGGCGAGCTCGCGATCGCGCGCACCGAGATCATCCTCATCGCTGAGGGCTTCAAGATCGACATGGTGCCGATCCGCCATCACCCCGACGAGGCCGGCCTGATCGGCGCGCTGCATCTGGCGCCGTCATGGATCTTCGAAGCTCATGACAGCATCCTCGCCGTCGATATCGGCGGCACCAACATCCGCTGCGGCCTGGTGGAGACCAGCTGGAAAAAGGCGAAAGACCTGTCGAAAGCCAAGGTCGTGAAGTCCGAGCTGTGGCGTCATGCCGACGACGAGCCGACGCGCGAAGGCGCGGTGAAGCGGCTCACCAAGATGCTGAAAGGGCTGATCACCGAGGCCGAGAAGGAAGGCTTCAAGCTGGCGCCGTTCATCGGCATTGCCTGTCCCGGCGTGATCAACGCGGACGGCTCCATTGAGAAAGGCGCGCAGAACCTGCCGGGCAATTGGGAGAGCAGCAAGTTCAACCTGCCGGCGAGCCTGCTCGAGGGCATCCCTTCCATCGGCGAGCACGACACCGCGATCCTGATGCACAATGACGGCGTGGTTCAGGGCCTCTCCGAGGTGCCGTTCATGCAGGACGTCGATCGCTGGGGCGTGCTCACCATCGGCACCGGGCTGGGCAATGCCCGCTTCACCAACCGCCGCAAGGACAACGGCAAGGACAAGGATAACGGCAAAGACCGCGATTCCACGGAGAACGGGAAGAAAAAAGCCAAGACCGACAAGGAGTAACCTTGACTGGTTAGGTTAAGGACCGGATTGCGTTGCGGTGCACTGGCCGCACGCTACGGTCGGAACCGTCGCCTCACCTGGCTGGCGAAGCCGCCCTTCCCAGCCAGTATTTCAATGAGCGGCACCGGGACCGCCAGTGTTTACCGCGTCTGGCGGTCCCACCCCTTTTTCAGCGCATAATGAATGAGACGGGCTCGCGCCTCGATAAAGGTGCGTTCCCTCCCCCGCGATTGTCTCGCCGAAGCCCGCCTTCGGGCGAAGGCGGATGTGGGGGAGGGCCAGGGAGGGGGGTAGCCCAGGAAACGGTGCCGGTTATTGATAGCGCGGCGAGAAACAGAGCGGAAGCGGTGAAACAGGCAGCGGATTTTCCCCTTTCGCGCCTTGTCTGGCCCGCCGTCCTCGCCTATTAACGCCCGAACCACAGGGGCCATGCTCCTTACTTGGCGCCTTCAGGAGAGGTGGCAGAGTGGTCGAATGCACCGCACTCGAAATGCGGCATAGGTGCAAGCCTATCGGGGGTTCGAATCCCTCCCTCTCCGCCAGTATTGAGATCCTATCCGACACTTGCTTCGCGCAGAAACCTTGAAAAGTCGCGCTTCCGGCCTGCGTGAGTGTGCAAGTGCGGAAGCGTGTATCCCCCGAGGTAGTCCATGACCACGCAGCCCCGAATACGGGCAGCACCAGCCGCCGGCGAGGCGCGCCGACTTACCTTGTTCGTCGGCTTGGGTCGCAGCAGGCGATGCATTAGCCGAACTGGTATTTGGCGGTCAAAGGCTCGCCGATGCCGGCGTACGTCGCGCGAGTGCGCCCTCGATGAGAATGGACGCTCGCCGGCGTGGTTCGCTGAATAGCGGGCGGATTGCCACCTAGTTAGTTGTAGCGGATAGAGGTTGCAGATGGCAGGAGCCTAGGAAAATCACTCCACATCAAACATTTCTCGAATGGCATTTCGCTCGATCAGTCGTGAAAATCTTTTGTAATTGTGATGATCTTTCTGCCAACGGCCAGCGGCAATGGAGGGGTGAACGCGGGCACGCGCTGCGAGTGTTGTAAGATCATCAAACGTTGTCTCCGGGCCCCAATTAATCTGGTTCAGAATATCTGAAGGGATGAGGGACTCTCTTGCGAGGTCATCGGCTTCGCGTTCGTATTCGTCCTCACTACGAATTTCCATATCGTCGATGAAAACCATGTCACCCTTTACGAGCGTTGCAAAATGAAGCGCGACGTGTGCGCAATCACCACCGACAAGACGAGACGGACATGCAATCTTCCGGCAGCGGCTGGGGCAACGGGCTTCTTGGCGTCATCAT
Organism: Bradyrhizobium sp. WSM4873; assembly: GCF_055811355.1. NCBI lineage: Bacteria > Pseudomonadati > Pseudomonadota > Alphaproteobacteria > Hyphomicrobiales > Nitrobacteraceae > Bradyrhizobium > Bradyrhizobium sp. WSM4873. The sequence continues at coordinate 109,738 of NZ_JBVVPS010000024.1, forward strand.
CTTCAGCGGCTCGCTGCCGGCGACGCGGGTGGCGGTCGGCGGGTTCTCCGCGCTGTTCCTGACCTCGGCGCGCGCGGTCATCGCGGCGCTGATCGGTGTGGCCGTGCTCTTCCTGCTCCGTCAGGCGCGGCCTCAGCGCAAGGATCTCGTCTCGCTCGTCATCGTCGCCATCGGGGTCGTGGTCGGTTTTCCCCTGCTGACGGCGCTCGCGCTCCAGCACATCACCTCGGCGCATTCGATCGTCTTCATCGGGCTATTGCCGCTGTCGACCGCGATCTTCGGCGTGCTGCGCGGCGGCGAGCGGCCGCAGCCGATGTTCTGGCTGTTCGCTGTTCTCGGCAGCGCCACCGTCGCGGGTTTTGCGCTGTCCAACGACGGCACCGCATCGCTCACCGGCGATCTGCTGATGGTCGCGGCGATCGTGCTGTGCGGGCTCGGCTATGCCGAAGGCGCCGCGCTGTCGCGCCGGCTCGGCGGCTGGCAGGTGATCTCCTGGGCGCTGCTGCTGTCGCTGCCGCTGATGCTGCCGGTCGCGATTCTCACCTGGCCGTCGACATGGAGCGGCGTCAGCGTGCCCGCCTGGATCGGGCTCGCCTACGTGTCGGTCTTCAGCATGTTCGTCGGTTTCATCTTCTGGTACCGCGGGCTCGCGATCGGCGGCATCGCCCGCGTCGGCCAGTTGCAGCAGCTCCAGCCGTTCTTCGGCCTCGCGCTGGCAGGCTGGCTTCTGCACGAACCGGTTGCCTGGAGCATGATCGTGGCGACCGCACTGGTGGTCGCCTGCGTGTTCTTCGCGCGGCGGTTTGCCTGAGACCGCCTCACTCTCACCCCATCACCGTCCGCGTCAGCGTGCTCCGCGCAAACTTCTTCAGCGGCATCGGCTTGCCGAACAGAAAACCCTGCACGAGGTCGAAGCCGAGCTCGTTGGCGGCGACCAGGTCGGCGCGGCTCTCGACGCCCTCGGCGACGGCGTGCACGCCATAGCCATGCGAAAGCTCGACGATGTGGCGGCACACCGTGCGCTTGAGGCGATCAGTGCCGCTGCCGGTGACGAAGTGCCGGTCGGCCTTCAGCTTGATGAAAGGAATTTTGCCCAGGTCCATCAGCGACGGCCAGTTGGCGCCGAGATTGTCGACCGACAGGCCGATATTGTGCAAACGCAGTTCGCGGGCGACCTCGACCAGGAGATCGAGGTCGCGGATCGCCTCCTCGCTGTCGATCTCGATCGTCAGCCCGCCGAACGCCGGATGCGTCGGCATGCGGCGGCAGAGATCGCGCACGGCCTGCGGCTCCTTCAGATATGACGCCGGCAAATTGATCGCGAGGTCGACCGGACTCTGCTGCTCCAGCAGATAGTGCCAGTCCTGCATGGCGCGCTCGATCACGAATTCGGAGAGGTCGCGCAGATGCGGGTCGTGCTCTTCGGGGATGAAATAGGCCGGCGGCACCACGCCCCAGGTCGGATGCCGCATCCGCACCAGCGCCTCGGCGCCGTTGCGGATCAGCGTGCGCGCGTCGATCTTGGGCTGGTACCAGAGCTCGAGCCAGCCGGCGTGCAGGGCCTCGCCGACATGCACGGCCGGGCTCGGCGCCGGCTCCTCGGGCAACAGCATCGCGACACGGTCGCGCAGCGTCTCCGCGGCAAAGGGCGTGGTCAGCGGCGGCAGCATCTTGAGGCCGTATTCCTCGCCGACCTGCTGCACCGCCTTGACGATGATCGACTCGCGGGCGCCGACAGTCAGAACCCTGCCGTCGAAGGCCTCGCGCACCAGCGTCTCCAGAAATTTGCCGGGCTCGATGCCGTCGGCGGCGATGCCGAGCAGGATCAGGTCGGGCAGTTCGCTCGTCAGCACGCTCTGCAGCTCCTCGGCGCTGGCGCATTCGGTGGTGACGAAGCCGAGATCCTCCAGCACTTCCGCGAGAAACGCGCGCAGATGGCGCTTGCCGTCGGCCACGCAGGCGCGCGGCTTCATCTTTCGCCGTCCGAAGGTCTTCGGCCTTCGTTCGGCGAGTTCTACAATGTCGTCGTTCATCGCAAGCACTCCCGTTCCGTGCGGTGTGTTAGCGACGTGAGCAGTTTCAAATATGGAAGGCTTCAGTCGATTGTCGAATTATCTGGGTAACGTTAAAGCACCCATCATGTCTAAAATTGTCTGCGTCTCGGTCGAGAAGTTTTTACGTCTGCCCGCGCACCGGGCGCAGGGTTGCGCCAATCACTGGAGATTTCGCGACGTGCCGTGCGGCTGCATGCACGCGCACTGTCCTGCAATTGGACCAAGCCGCGCGCGCCTCGCCCAACTGAATAATGGAGCGCCTCAATTGCGCGTCATGCGCGCATTTTTCCCGGCTCGCTCGTGACGGTTCTGCGACAACGCGCCGGTGCGCGCCGGCGCCAATGTGAAGCACATCACAAGCGGATTGCTGCACGTGCGCTATTGCTGTGGGCAGCCGGTGGTGGGCTGTCGAGGATCGCAGCAATGACGTCGCGGCGAATAATGTATTGGTGGTTCAGGTTCGTGCTGTCAGGGCGATTTCTCGATCGCTTCCTGTGCCTGCCGCGCGCGCATTAGCGCGGGATCAGGTTTGGCCGATCAGCTTGCGCAACGCGGCCGCGCCGTCCTCGATCGCATCGCGTCCCTTCCAGGCCAGATAGGACAGCTTTCCACCGAGCGTGTCGTGGCTGCGCAGCCGGCGCGAACCGAGAATGTGGCCGACATTGGAGGGGAAGCGGCTCACCTCGGCGGACACCAGCGCCGCGATCGCGTCCATCAATTGCTGGAGCCGAATGCCCCACTCACACTGCTCGATGCCGTCGATCCGAACCTTGAGCGCATATTCGGTCTCATAGATCTCGGCGAGCAGGTCGCGCGCGATCAGCACCCGGTTGTGCCGGAGCGCGATGCGCAAGGCGAGGCGCCTGTCGTCGAGCTGGTCGAGCACCATGTGAACGACGCAGGCATAGGGCGTGGCGGCGACATCGGCAGCGCTCTTGCTCGCGGCGGCCTTGGTGGCAAGGCGCACCAATTGCCAGAACGTCTTCAGCCGCCTCGCCACCAGCGTCAGCGCGAACGGCAGCGCCTCGGGATGGGCTTTCTTGAAGGCGTCCAATCGTGCGGTGATCTGATCAACCTGGCCGTCGTCGAACTTCGCGATCTTCTCGGGCAGCCTTTCGTTGAACTTCGGCAGCGCGGCGCCGGCGCGCAGGACATGTTGCATCTTCTTCACGTCGTCGAAGGCGGTGCGCGATGCCGTATATTGCGCGAGCTTGCCGCGCGCGAACTCGGTGCTCTCCGCTGATGCGAGGGTGCTTTCGAGAACCTTGACGACCTTGGTCTGGAAGGTCGATGCGATCTTTTGCACTTCCTTCGGGTTGTTGGCGGCGACCTGGTCGTTGATTGCCTTGATGTAGTCGCGCGCCATGGTCGGCAGCAGGTCGCGGCAGATCCACTCCCAGATCGGGGTGAGGGTGTTGCGCGAAATCCGCCCCATATTGGCATGCTCGGGCGCGCCGTCGATCAGGAGCAGCTCGAGCGGTGCAAAGAAATGGCGCGAGGGGCTGGTGGCGCGCGCCTGGCTCGATCCGTCCTTGCGAAATTCGGCGCGCAACCGGGACTGGAGGTCGGACGAGCCCGGCATGTCGATGCCGCACAGCTCCAGCCGTTCGAGTTCGCTGAGCAGGCAGCTACGCGACAGCGGCGTCAGCTTCTGCAGGAAGTTCGATAGCTGGTCGATCTCGTTCATGGCACGCAATCTTCCGCAACGATTCCAGCAGGCCTACCGGCCCAATGCATGGAGGCATTTGCGCGCTCTCAATTGCGACATAGAGAAGCAAGCCGCCGTTAATATATCCGTAAAATCCGGCGCCGGAGGTATTCGGCGCGGATCGGATCGTTAAGAAGGCTTCGGGTCATCCGCCCACCATTTGGGCAGGTTCCGCAACCTAAGAATGTCGAGGGACATTGCCACTCAAGCATAAAGTGTGCCTGTGCCGGGCTTTCAGCACAAAACTGCCAAATTCACCGTAGTCTTACGGAGCAAAAAGTTAACCACAGATCGCGTTGGGTTCCGCTAAACGAGTGACATGGGGTCACAGAATGATACGGCCACTGATTCGCGGCCGTCGGGATGGTACGAAAGCAACGCCGCTCCAACTGAAGAGCTCGATGTCGTCCGTCTGAACGCCGCCCGTGCCGAGGCGGCCGACGAAATGGCCGCCGCCATTGCCCGCGAGCTCAACGGTCCCCTCACGGCGCTCCTGCTCTACATGGGCGAGATCAAGCATCACAGCGATCAGCTCGCGCCGGTGACGGGCGACCGTGCCTATCTGCAGCGGGTGGTGGAGAATGCGCTGGTGCAGACCGAGCGGGTTTGTGGCCTCGTCAAACGGCTGGCCGGTTCGCCCACGGGCGGCCTGCCGACCGCGTCCAGGGCCGAGGACGCCGAACCAAAGCTCGCGCGCGCACCACAGCCGCAGCGCGTGCCGAGCGCCGAAATGCACGGCCTGTCAGGGCAGAAGCGGCTGACCAAGCGCGAGCGCGAAGTGCTGAGGCTGATCAGCGAGGGATATTCGAACAAGCAGGGTGCGCTTCGGATGCAGATCAGTCCGCGCACCTTCGAGAGCCATCGCGCCGAGGCTATGCGGAAGCTCGGTGCGCGCAACACGGCGGACCTCGTCCGTGCGGCGCTGCTGCATTCGATCGACTGAAGGCTCTTGCCCGGGCCGCCCGCCAGCGACGAGGCCCAAGCGTGAGACGTGGAAGACCCGGGGCTTCGACTACGCTCAGAAATAATCTTCGGCGAAGGGACGCGCGCGCGGCGAGGGTCGCAGCGGCTTGAGCTCCTCCTTCGGCACGTTGGGAATGATCGTGATGGTCCAGCGGGGCGGCATGCTCGATTCCTGCTCCAGCACCGAACGCACGAAGCCGGTCACCGTCGCCTCGCCAGCGGCCACCGTTGCCATCCGGCCGTTGAACTGTGCGATGCGGAAGCGGCGAACTTCTTTCTGGTCCGCGGTCTCGTAGGTGAACATGGAAACCCTCCTGGTTTCCGGCGACTATCGCTGCCTATGATTAGCCATCTGTGAAAATCCCAAGCCGTAGAAGTACGGCGGGCATGCACGCGTGAGTGGTTGGAGCGTTTTCGAGGGAAGTGAATACCGTTTGGCGTGAAGAAAACGCCTCAAATAAGAATCTAGTCCGCCGGCTCCTGCGCGCGTGCGGCGGCGTAGGCCGCGTCCATCAGGTCCAGGAGGTCGCGAAATCCGGCGTCGCCGAGCCTCTCCGCGGTCGTCTCCAGCCGCAGCGCCAGCACCGCGAGCCTGACATAGCCGAACGTTCCGGCCGCGCTCTTCAGCGAATGCGCTTCGCGCGCGATCCTGCCATGGTGCTGCGCGAGCGAGAGCGTGCGGAACAATTGCAGACGCGCGCAGGTCTCGCTCCAGAACACGTCGCGCACTTCGCAAGCACCGTCCTCGCCGATCTCGCGCACCAGCGCCTGATACGCGCCCGGTTCGCGCGTCGGCTCGGCATCGAGCGCTGTCTGCGCGGGCGCGACGGTGACTTCGAACATGGTTTGGCCTGCCTCGATCACGGTTCGTTTGCCGCCGGCCCGTACAGGCGCGCGCGGCACGTCCGTGTCTACGGCATCTGGATTTCAGTTCCGATAGCAGGACAATCCGCGTTTGCGGGCCGGAATTAGCAGCCGGTTTACCACGCCGCAGAACCGGTCAGCGCGGGCCGAGCAGCCGGTCATACTGCGCCTTCACGGTGGCGTAGCATTCGCACGCCGTCTGGCGCAGGCCGTCCAGGTTGAGGATCTGGATGTGTCCGCGGCTGTAGTTGATGAAATTCGCCTGCTGCAAGGTATTGGCGACCAGCGACACGCTGTTGCGCCGAGCGCCGATCATCTGTGCCATCGCCTCCTGGGTCAGCAGCAGCCGGTAGTCGCCGGAGAGGTCATGGGTGTGCAGCAGGCAGCGCGACAGCCGCGACTCCACCGGATGGGCGGCGTTGCAGCCCGCGGTCTGCTGCACCTGCGCGTAGACCGCCAGTCCGTGACGCGTGAGCAGCGTCCGCAGGGTGCCGCTCTGGTCGGCCGCGACGCGCAGCCGGTCGAGGTCCATCATCGAGGCGGAGCCGGGAACCAGCACGATGGCCGTGTTCAGCGCGCAGGCATCCCCCATGGTCGAGAGCGTTCCGAGCAGGCTGTCTCGGCCGATCATGGCGACTTGCACGTGCTCGCCCCTGGCGAGCTCCACCACCAGCGAGATGACGCCGCGATGAGGAAAGTAGGCGCGCTTGAGCGTTTCGCCGGTCTCGACCAGCACCGCGTCATGCGGCAGATCGCCCGTACGCAGGTGCGGGCGGATCAATTCATAATCGTCTGCCGACAGCGCGGACAGGAAGCCGTTGGAGGAACGCACCATCGTTTCCAAAGTAGCCTCCCGTCTCCCGGACCAGTGGGCCGCAGCCCCCGAAACTGCTTGCCGTCCGGGTAAGTTCCATCATGTTCCCGTCGGGATATATTGGCAATTGGGACAAGTTGTCCGATCGCAGTCAGCGCCGCTGCACGTCGGCCTCGCCAAGACAGATTCACTGACCATTTCCAAGGTGCCGAGCTGTTGTCCCAGCAGATCCAGATCGGTCGACTGGAGCATCGGTCGGAGGACGGTCGCGGTCATGGTTGATCCGATGCGTTTCGAACTGATCCGCGCCGCGTCCGGTTCGTCATCCGGTTGTGCGGCAGCAAACCTTATTGTAATGGTTGTGTCGCCCTGCGTATACCCGTTGGGGGGCAGACAAGCTGGGCCATTTGCGGCGGAAATGAGAATTGCCCGCTGATTCGCTCATCAGCCGGCGCGCCAGCCCTGCGACGTTGTGCAGGTAAAAGCGGCAAGGGGGCCTTCATGGGCCGGAAGCACTGCATCCGCGCTGTCATCGGACGCCGGTCGATCCGTGCACTCTCTTTGGTCGGACGAGTGGCTGCCGTCGTCAAACGCTGCTTCGGAGTTTGGCGCAGCGTGGCCGCAGATTCCGCGTCAATCTTCTTTCCCGCTCCGCCAAGGACGTTCTCAATAGTCCATTTCTCGAGCAAAGGAGCATGGCGTGCGCCACGGTTCAATTGTTGAATCGCCAAATCGGGAAGCTCAAACGGGGACAGAAGATCTGCGCCATATTCTCGTCGTCGACGACGACCCGATGGTCTGCATGGCCATCGAGGTCTATCTCCAGCGCAACGATTTTCGGGTGACGATCGCCGAAGGAGGGGAAGCCGGACTTCGCGCGCTCGAACACCAACAGTTCGATCTGATGATCATCGATATCTTCATGCCGCACATGCGCGGGTTCGAATCGGTCAGGATCTTTCACGAGGGCGCGCCGGCCGTTCCGCTAATCGCGATGTCCGGCTACGCGTTCGCAAATCTGAATTCGCCAGCCCCCGATTTCCTCCGGATGGCGCTGGAGCTCGGTGCGGCGCGGTGTCTGCGCAAGCCGTTCACGCCGCACGCGCTGCTCGCCGCCATCACCGATTGCCTGGCGGAGCACCGTCCCCACGGCGACCTCGTCTCGGCCGCGCGCCTGGGTTAGCGCCGGCACCGGCCGCAGTGGACGCGGGTAACGGTTCGTTTACCGCAAATGCGGGTCTTGCGTATCCCGGCAAAGCACCAAGCGAAAGTGGCGGGACCGCCGCGGATTGCAGGCGGTTCGATCCAATTCCGCGAAGACCGCGCATATCGTCCTTCACAAGCAGGGCTTTCCCGCGCGCCTGGTCCCGCTGTTATCGGCACGTTCACCTCACGCGTCTCGCCGTTGCGGCGTGGGGCCGGTTTTGCCGAAAAACGCTGTCGCATGCGGTCGAACGGCAAACTTGTCGTCAATATCCGTATTAGCACGGAGGATGAAATTAACGGGACCGTGAAAGGGGATGTCTAACGATCCAAGGTGGGGACTTCCGCTCATGCCAGCGCGGCTCGGGTGTCGAGGTCCAGATCCAGGTCAGTAAGGCGTAGCTCATGGATGATCTGTTGCGGGAGTTTTTGACGGAAACCAGTGAGAGCCTGGACACCGTGGACAATCAGCTGGTGAAG
>NZ_JBVVPS010000025.1:0-113972 GCF_055811355.1 Bradyrhizobium sp. WSM4873
CATCGCAAGCCCGGCTCGCAATCAAGACGACAACGAGATCGCCCCTCAAGGATGAGCCGGGATGAGCGACACATACGTCAAAACCGAATTTCGGTAAAGTGGAATATTTTTGTGGGGAAGGGTTGACGGGGTGGGGGGTGTTTCGCCCGACGGGCAGTGCCTCCCATACGTCGAAGCCTCGCAGTTGATCGCTCACGAGCTTGGTGCACCATTACCGTAGTTGGCCGCCTCACCAGACTAAAGCATACGTTACATCCGGATCGGCCCGGATTGCGCTCACCCACCGGTTGCGCTTGGATAGGCCTTTAGGTCTGGGGGCCAAAATGCGTATTTTAGCGATTGCAGCGCTTGGCGCCATGGTGAGCGGCTGCGTCACCAACACAGAGACAGTTCAGTTTCGGGCGTCGAACCCGCAGCAGCAAGCGCTTATGCGTGATGGGCAGCCCGCTTTGGTTTCGCGCCAGCGGAATTCGCTGGTGCTGGTACGACCTGCGGCTCGACAAATGCAGAAAGACGGCCGGCCCGTCTTTGTCGTCGGCATCAACAACATGGGCAGACAGCCGATCGACTTTCGGGTCTCCCAAGTTGAGGCCGTGCAACATGCTGCCGGTTCGGATTTTGAGATGAAGATCGTTACCTATGAAATGCTTGTTCAGGAAGAACGCAATCGTCAGGTGGCCGCAGCCCTCATAACCGGCCTCGCTGTTGCCGGTAACGCCTACGGCGCATCGCAGGCCGGCCACGGCCATTACACGACGCCTAGCGGTCGATCGGGTACGTTTTATAGCCCGACGGCTGCGGTGATGGCTCAGAATAACGCAACCGTTCAAAACGACGCAATGATTGCAGCGACCGTTGAGACAGGACAACGAAACATGGCCGTCCTGGAACAAGCTGTCATCAAGGACAACACCTTGATGCCTAGCGAATGGTACGGGGGCCAGCTCCATCTCGCGCCACCAACGGACCAGGGCGGCGGCCCCAAGATCTACACGATCGTCATCACGGTCGGCGGTGAACGTCACGTCATTGATATCGCGCAGGGCCCGGCTGGCGCTTAGCTTTTCTTAGCACGGGCAATTCTGGATGCGGTGGCACTGCCTCCGATTGGTTATAGAAAGATCGCGCCACTAGACTCGCATCGTCGTCAACTAGCAGCGTACGCACGGAGCGATTGACGACAGCACGCTACCAGTGGGGGGATTGTTGACCGAAAGCGCGCAGAACCGGGAGCGGTTTCAAGTCGCCTATATTGGCGACGATGAAAATGATCACAGCATGGATGTGGAGGCGCTAGGTCCAGCGCTCCTAGCGTTCGGGCAACTCCTCCGTGCCGCGAACGCTGAATTCAATCAGAACCGCGCAACCATGAAGGTGCTCGTCGATTCAAATTTCGAGCACAAGTGCTTCCTTATAAATTTCGAGACGCTGCAAACCATCCTCGATACTGTCAAAGACTTTCTTAACGACGAGGGCGTGAAGCACGCGGCCGACGTGCTGCAGAAAGTCGGTGTCAGTGGCGGTACGGCGGCGGCCGGTCTGTTTGGCTATTTGAAGTGGCGCAACGGTCGAAAGGTCGAATCAGTTCAAGAGGTGAAGAGTTCGCCCGGCGCGGTTGTCATTAAAGTCGAAGGCGATAACAACACGGTTCAAATCGGCAGTGATGTTTTCCGGCTCTCTCAAAATCCGCAAGTGTTAGAAGCGGTCGAGGGCACGCTAGCGCCGATAGACCATAAAGCAGCCAAAGCGATCGAGTTTCGCAAAAACGACAAGCCACTTGCCTACTTCAGAGGTAATGACATCAAGGCGATTATCGCGTCTTGCGAGGGCCCTGGCGAAATTGAGGTGGCCGATGATGAGGAAGAGGAGCCAAAGGTCGTCACCGCGACCTTGTACTCTCATGGTCCTGTATTCGAACCAAAGGCTCCTAACTGGCGATTCCTATATCGGAGGAAACCTATCTACGCCGACATCAAGGGCACAAGTATTGCCAAGGACGCGGTGAAGCGCGGCGGGTCATTCATGAATGACCGCTACAGAGTGAAGATGGAAGTTACACCACCGAATGATGAGCACGGCGAGACGCACTATAAAATTATCGAGGTTTTGGAATTTTCGCCTGCCGAAGAACAGATCAACATGAAGCTTCGCGCGGCGAAGAAGCCTGTGAAGAAGCGGGCGAGCAAATAAAAAGGCCTCGTCCATCCGTTGCCCTAACCAGCAGAACCCCGCCACGGGAACGCGGTGGCCGAAACGACCGATCGCAAGACTCATCAATTGCTCGACGCGCCAAAGAACAGAATACCCAGCCAAAGCAAGAAGGCGCCGATCGCCAAGACCAGGGCGAGAGCGAGCATCAGGCGGATGAATTCGATTGTACGCGTGGAATTCCTTTGAGAACTCGCTCGCCAGCGGGCGCCGGAGCGTCAGCAGGCCGCGCGATTCCGGTAACTCTCCGGCTCTCAGAAATGCCAGGCGGGCTGCCATCGCTACGAGCACGACCGCGCATCCCCAATCCACGAAGATCAGTATACGCACCACATCGTGAAGGACGGACATGCGAAGCTCGGGAAAATGGTAGCGGGAGAGGGACTCGAACCCCCGACCCCAGGATTATGATTCCCGTGCTCTAACCAGCTGAGCTACCCCGCCACAGGGTCGCGAGGGCCGAAACAGACCGATCTCGCGAACGCGCGGCATATAAGGAAGGGGGCGGCGGGCTGTCAAGCTAAGGTCGCCGGCTTCTGTTCGGGCCGATTTGGCGCGGGAATCGCGCCACTCAAGCACCAGAGTCGTGGAGAGTCCCCCTCACCCGGAATCCGCGCTTCGCGCGCATTCCGGCCTCTCCCCGCAGGCGGGGAGAGGCGAACAGGCGCGACTATTTGTTATTTCGGCCGCACGGTCGGATCGCCGCCGGGGCTGCCGGGGGGCGGGATGACGGGCATGGCGCCGTTCGTGCTGGGCGCCGGGGCGTGCATCTCGGGGTCGACGCCGGAGGGCGGGCAGAGCACGCCGTCCGATTTTGCCAGTTTGTCGCCGAGCGGTTCCCGGGACTGGCCGGTGGTGGTGCCGTCGGCCGAGCGGTTCGGGCGGTCCTGCGGCGTGCAATTGGTGGCGTGCTGCGGGGATGGCGGCGCGGTTTGTTGCGGCGGCGTCGCCGGGGCGGGCGGGGCCTGCGCGATCGCGCTGCCGGAGGCGGCGATCAGGAGGCTGGCCAGAATGATGTTCGATGTGGTGCGCATGGGAGGGAAACGCGCGGGTGCTGCCGCGTGTTCCGCGCCCCCGATCACGATTTGAGGTATCGGATCAGCGAAAAGTGGCCCATCGGCGGCATCGGGCGGCGCTCGGCGAGCGTAACGCCGCCGTGTTTTGCGGCCCAGTCGACCAGGCGCTCCCATGGAAATTCCGGGCGCCAGCCGAGACGGCGGGCGAGCGGCGCAAACGCCAGCTCGGAGAGTTTGCGCAAACCCTTTTCGGCGCCGATGTGGTTGACCAGGATCAGCTCGCCGCCGGGCTTCAGGACGCGCACGAACTCGTCGAGCGTGCCTTCGGGATCGGGCACCGCGGTGATGACGTATTGCGCGACCACCGCGTCGAAGAAGTTTTCGGGGAAGGCGAGGTTTTTCGCGTCCATCACCGAGAGCACCTCGACATTGGAGAGCCGCAAGCTGCGCACGCGCGATTGCGCCTTGCGCAGCATCGGCTCGGAGATGTCGACGCCGCAGATCTTCGTGGTGCGCGCATAATCCGAGAGCGAAAGCCCGGTGCCGACGCCGACGTCGAGGATGCGGCCGCCGATGCGGTCGGCCTCGGCGATGGTCGACTGCCTTCCGGCGTCGAACACCTTGCCGAACACGAGATCATAGACCGGCGCCCAGCGGCCATAGGCCTTCTCGACCCCGGCCCGCGAGATGTCTGCTGCCATGCCCCTGCCCTATGTATTTTTTAGCCGCGGACCGCTTCTGCGAGCGGCCTCGTCGTGCTGCTTGCGGCCTTCGCGGCGGCGCTTTGAATGAAGCCGCCGCCGAGCACGCGGGCCTGGCCGCCAGGTGCGTCGTAGAACACGCAGGCCTGTCCCGGCGAAACGCCCTCTTCGCCGGCGACGAGCTCGACCTCGTAATGGCCGTTCGCGCCGCGCAGCCACGCCGGCTGGGGCGCGCGGGTCGAGCGCACGCGCACGAACATTTCGAGGCCATCGCCGATGGCGCGGTCGATGTCGCCATCGCCGATCCAGTTGACGTCGCGCAACACGATGCGGTGCATCTTCAGCGCCTCGCGCGGGCCGACGACGACGCGGCGGTTGGCGGCCTCCAGCCGCACCACGAACAGCGGCGCGGCGGCTGCGATGCCGAGGCCGCGGCGCTGGCCGATGGTGAAATTGGCGATGCCGTTGTGACGGCCGAGCACGCGGCCGTCGAGATCGACGATGTCGCCGGGGTCCATCGCGTTCGGCCGCAGGCGGGTGATGATGTCGGTGTAGCGGCCGGTCGGCACGAAGCAGATGTCCTGGCTGTCGTGCTTGTCGGCGACCGCCAGACCAAAACGCCGCGCCAGTTCGCGCGTCTCGGGCTTGGTCATGTCGCCGAGCGGAAAGCGCAGATAATCGAGCTGCTCCTGCGTGGTCGCAAACAGAAAGTAGCTCTGGTCGCGATCGGCGTCGGCGGCACACACCAGCGCGCGCGAGCCGTCGGCGCGGCGGCGCGAGGCGACGTAATGGCCGGTGGCGAGCGCGGTGGCGCCGAGTTCGCGCGCGGTCTTCAAGAGGTCGCGAAACTTGACCGAGCGGTTGCACTCGATGCACGGCACCGGCGTCTCGCCGAGCGCGTAGCTGTCGGCGAAATTGTCGATGACGGATTCGCGAAAGCGGTCCTCGTAGTCGAGCACGTAATGGGGAATGCCGAGCTTGGCCGCGACGTCGCGCGCGTCGTGGATGTCCTGGCCGGCGCAGCAGGCGCCCTTGCGATGGGTCGCAGCACCATGGTCGTAGAGCTGCAGCGTGATGCCGACGACGTCGTAGCCTTCCGCCTTCAAGAGCGCAGCCGTCGTCGATGAATCGACGCCGCCCGACATGGCAACGACGACCCTGGTATCCTCAGGACGGCCTTCGAGATCCAGACTGTTGAGCATGGGCCTTAAAGCGTTGTGACGGCGGCGTTGGGCGATCCGCTGGGGGCTTCCGGCGGGACAAAGGCGATCCCCGGGAACCGAGAGTTCCCGAAGGGCGCGGCCTGCCCGGTCGAAAGCGGTTGAGAGCTGTCTCTTTAATATAGGCGGCCTTCCGGTGAAGCAATCACGGACCCCGCAAGGTTTACGGCAATTCTTGCCGGGGAGGCAGAAATGGCGGGGCTTTGAGAGGCCCCGCAGCGGGGATGTCAATTTGCCAAGCCATTGATTTTAATTGACAAAATCTATTTGCGCGAGGATGGCCCGCTCCTTGCTCCCTCTCATGGCGAAGATGTTTCCAAGGGGTTGCCTGTGGTCGGTCGTACGTCAGATGTCGTGGCAAGCGTGCAAGTCCCAAGCGCGCAGCAAAAGCCTGCCCGGTCGCAAGCGCCGAAAGAGAGCTCCGCCAACGACTCCTTTGGCTCGCTGGTGGACAGCAACACCCAGGCGATCAGCGACAGCGCGGCGTCCTCCGTGCAGGACACCCCGCGCCGCACCGACTCATCGTCCTCCGCCCCGGACAAGAGCCCGCGCGATCGCTCAGTGACCGACAAGTCCTCGCAGAGCAAGGCCAGCGACGACGCCGACAATTCCGCGGCCGCCAAAAGCGACACCAGGAACGACGCGAAGAGCAACGCCAAGAGCGACGCGACGGATGATGCCGCCAAGGCCGACGGCAAGACCAAGGACAAGCCGGAGGCGTCCGACACCAAATCGGCCGACAAGTCTGCGGACAAGTCCGACCAGACCAAGGGGGACAAGGCCGACGGCACCGATGGCCTCGCCGCCGCCGTCGATACCGCAGCCGCCGCGCAGATTGACGCGACGCAGGCCGCCTTACCCGATCCAAACGCACTCGTGATCGCCGTGCCGGTCGATCCCAACGCGGCCGCGAACCAGGCCACTGGCGCCGCCTCCTCGCCGCTGACGATCGCCGCCGCCGGCATTGCCGCCAGCGCATCCATCGCGGCGCAGATCACCGGCGTCAAGACCGATACCGCGACGCCGGGCGACAAGAGCGCCAAGACCGCAAGCGCCAAAGTCGATGCCGACACCTCGGCGACGCTGGCCGATGCCGCGACCGGGACGACCGATTCGACAGCGACCGATGCAAAGACCAATGGCGGCCTGATCGCCGCCGTCGACCAGGGCACGCCAAAAACCTCGTTCAAGGCCGCGGCCGTCGCGCAAGGCGCGAGCGACGTCTCCAATATCGGCCAGGACACCGGCAAGGCCAACGCCGCGCAGACCCCGGCGACGGCAGCGTCCGCCACCACGGCGCATCCGCAAGCCGACAAGCCGCCGATCGACGCGAACGCGGCCGACGGCAAGGCTGGGACTTCCGACCGCACCGCCGATGCGGCACCGGCGACGGCCACGACGCATGCCCATGCGGGCACGCAGGCCGCTGTCCCCACCACCGACACCAGCGCGCAGGCGGCCTCCGCCATTCAAGCGCCCCTGACCAATACGACTTCGGCCGCGACCGCATCGACCGCGACGCTTACCGTGACCGCGGCGAATGCCAAGGCCATTCCGATCAGCGGCGTGCCGATCGAAATTGCCGCCGCCGCACGCGCGGGCAAGACCCGGTTCGACATCAGTCTCGATCCGCTCGACCTCGGCCGCATCGACGTCCGCATCAATGTCGACCGCAACGGCCAGGTCACCTCGCATCTCACCGTCGAGAAGCCGGAGACGCTGCAGATGCTGCGGCAGGACGCGCCGCAATTGCAGCGCGCGCTCGACGATGCCGGCCTCAAGACCGGCAGCAACGGGCTGTCCTTCAGCCTGCGCGACCAGAATTCATCGGGCCAGAACTCCGGCCAGAACAACGACAATGGCGGCAATGCCCGCCGGCTGATCGTCAGCGACGAGGACGCAGTTCCCGCGGCCCCGGTCGGGCGCAGCTACGGCCGCATGCTCGGATCGAGCAGCGGCGTCGATATCAGAGTGTGAGGAGTATTCGATCATGACCACCACGAATGCCGCCACCGCCCCGTCCGTCGTCTCGGGCACGACCGACCTGCCGAAATCCTCGTCGAACCCAAGCCTGGGCTCAAGCACCGGCGCGACGCTGGCCGGCAATTTCCAGACCTTCCTGACGCTGCTGACGACGCAGCTGCAGAACCAGAACCCGCTCGATCCGCTGGACACCAACCAGTTCACGCAGCAGCTGGTGCAGTTCGCCGGCGTCGAGCAGCAGCTCAAGACCAACGACTCGCTGTCCCAGCTCGTCACGCTGCAGCAGACGACGCAGGCGACCCAGGCGCTCGGCTTCGTCGGCAAGACCGCTCTGGTCGACGGCACCACCGGGACCATGACGAATTCGTCGGCAACCTGGCATCTCAACGTGCCCAGCGACGCGACCGTCGACATCACCATCGCCAATGCCAGCGGCCAGACCGTGTTCACCGGCAAATACACCGCCGGCGCGGGCACCGACGTTCCGTTCACCTGGAACGGCCAGGGCAATGACGGCACGCAATGGCCCGACGGCAAGTACACGATCTCGGCCACGGGCAAGGACGTCGCCAACAACAATGTCGGCATCGCCGCGCAGGTGCAGGGCACGGTGTCGTCCGTCGACCTGACCCAGTCGCCGCCGCTGCTGACCATCGACGGCTCCAGCTACACCCTGAGCCAGGTCAAGAGCATCATCGCGACGGCCAGCAATTAAAGGCGGCACGCGAAGCACATTCCGCGTCGTCCTGGCGAAAGCCAGGACCCATTGCCACCGAAAGTAGTTTTGGTTCGAGGGAGTAGCCCCGAGTCGTCGCCAAACTTCGCGCTGGGGTAATGGGTCCTGGCGTTCGCCAGGACGACAATTTGGGCCTTGCGGCACCCCGCGCAGGCCTCGTTCGTTAGTAAAGTATTTACGAACACCCCCCTCGGCCCGCCTGGACGCACCGTCCCGCCGGTCGAGACGGCTGCGTTCCAGCCATTTTCAACGAGAATTGTATTGAAGCCTTAGGCTTAGCGGATTTTTAAGCCGGCGGGCGTAGGGTTCCTGAGTGAGTTCAGTGGTTGAGAGTTTGTGAGTACGCCATGACAGAACCCCATCGCCCGAGGGTAAAATACGTCATCGGGCCGGACGGTAGTCCGTTGACGATTGCGGATCTGCCTGCACCCGGCACCAAACGCTGGGTCATCCGCCGCAAGGCCGAGGTCGTCGCCGCAGTCCGTGGCGGTCTTCTCTCCCTCGAGGAGGCCTGCAGCCGTTATACGCTGACGGTTGACGAATTCCTCTCCTGGCAGTTTTCGATCGACCAGCATGGTCTGGCGGGACTTCGCACCACCCGTATCCAACAATATCGCCAGTAGGCAATCCGGAAATCTGCGGCTTTTGACGAAAATCGGCCTCGCCTCGCGAGGCCGATTTTTTTCATGTTTCGTTTTGGCGCGACTTTTGTCGCAGCTCTTAACCTTCGTTAACCATATCGAAACCATCACCTAGGCAATAATTGCCCAGTCGGCCTTTCCTGTGAAAGCAGCCGAATCTCTCGGGGCGGTTGCTTGCAAGGTCTTGCGGACTTTCTGAAGGGTATCGGAGCCGCCCGGTTCGGGGCGATGATCGCGGTCACCGCCGCGCTCGTCGGCTTCTTTGCGTTCGTCATCATGCGCGTCACCACGCCGCAGATGACGACGCTGTTCACCGACCTCAGCGTCGAGGACTCCTCGGGCATCATCAAGGACCTGGAGCGCCAGGGCATCCAGTTCGAGCTGCGCAACGAAGGCAGCATCATCATGGTGCCCAAGGACAAGGTCACCCGGCTGCGGATGAAGCTCGCCGAGGGCGGCCTGCCCAAGGGCGGCGGCGTCGGCTACGAGGTGTTCGACAAGTCGGATGCGCTCGGCACCACCTCTTTCGTCCAGAACATCAACCATCTCCGCGCGCTGGAAGGCGAGCTCGCCCGCACCATCCGCGCCATCGACCGCATCCAGGCCGCCCGCGTCCATCTGGTGCTGCCGGAGCGCCCGCTGTTCTCGCGCGAGGCGCCCGAGCCGTCGGCCTCGATCGTGGTGCGGGTCCGCGGCGCGCTGGAGGCCCAGCAGATCCGCGCCATCCGCCACCTCGTCGCCTCGGCCGTGAACGGGCTGAAGCCGCAGCGGGTTTCGATCGTCGACGAGACCGGTCAGCTGCTCGCCGACGGCGCCCAGACCGATCCGGACCAGCAGATGGGCGACGAGCGCCGCACCGCCTTCGAGAAGCGGATGCGCAAGCAGGTCGAGGACATCGTCTCCTCCGTGGTGGGCACGGGACGCGCCCGGGTCCAGCTCTCCGCCGATTTCGACTTCAACAAGATCACCCAGACCTCGGACAAGTACGACCCCGAAGGCCGCGTGCTGCGCTCGAGCCAGACCCGCGAAGAACAGAGCATGACCGCCGACAACAACGGCCAGGTCACCGTCAACAACGAGTTGCCGGGCAACCAGCAGAACGGCGGCGTCGCGGCCAAGGACCAGAGCAAGAAGAGCGAAGAGACCAACAATTACGAGATCTCCCGCACCACCAAGACCGAGGTCACCGAGGCCGGTCGGGTCAACCGCATCTCGGTCGCGGTGCTGGTCGACGGCATCTACTCCAAGAACGAGAAGGGCGATCTGGCCTACCAGGACCGCACCAAGGAGCAGCTCGACCGCATCGCCACGCTGGTGCGCTCGGCGATCGGCTTCGACCAGAAGCGCGGCGACCAGGTCGAGGTCGTCAATCTGCGCTTTGCCGACGCCCCCTCCACCACCCCGATCGCGGAGCCGAGCGGCTTGCTCGGCATGCTCCAGTTCACCAAGGACGACGTCATGTACTTCGTCGAGCTCGGCGTGATGATGCTGCTCGGCCTGGTCGTGCTGTTCCTGGTGATCCGGCCGCTGGTCAAGCGCATTCTGGCATCCGATGAAGTCGCAGCCGCCATTTCCGGCGCCCTCACCGGTCCGGCGAGCGACGAGGCCGCGCCCGCCAGCCAGCCGCTCCTGCCGAGCGGCGCCGCGAGCGCGATCGACGTCGCCACCGTCCAGGGCCAGGTCCATGCCCAATCCGTCCATCGCGTCGGCGAACTCGCCGAGCGCAATCCCAACGAGACCGTCGCCATCATCCGCCAATGGCTGACCGAACCCGCGAAATAATCGAGAAGTGATCTGACATGGCCGCTGCCCTGCAAAATGCCAATTCCAACGACATCACCAGCGTGATCTCCACGCTCGGTCAGCGTGCCGTCGGCCGCGCGGGCGCCAAGACCGAAGCAGTACCGGGACCGAAGCGCGCCGCGATCCTGATGCTGGCGCTCGGCGAGCAATATGGCGGCAAGATCTGGGGCTTGCTCGACGACGACGAGGTGCGCCAGCTCTCCCTGGAGATGTCGACGCTCGGCACCGTCGAGGTCGACACGGTGGAGGACATGCTGCTCGAGTTCGTCTCGCGGATGTCGGCCTCCGGCGCGCTGATGGGCAATTTCGATGCCACCGAGCGGCTGCTCCAGCAATATTTGGCACCCGAGCGCGTCAACGGCATCATGGACGAAATCCGCGGCCCGGCCGGCCGTAACATGTGGGAGAAGCTCTCCAACGTGCAGGAAGAGGTGCTCGCCAACTATCTCAAGAACGAATATCCGCAGACCATCGCGGTGGTGCTGTCGAAGCTGAAGCCGGAACACGCCGCGCGCGTGCTCGGCATCTTCCCCGAGGATCTGGCGCTCGACGTCGTCAACCGCATGCTGAAGATGGAGGCGGTGCAGAAGGAGGTGATCGAGAGTGTGGAGAAGACGCTGCGCACCGAATTCATGTCCAATTTGTCACAGACCCGCCGACGCGACGCCCACGAAGTGATGGCGGAAATCTTCAACAATTTCGACCGCCAGACCGAAACCCGCTTCATCACCTCGCTGGAAGAGGACAACCGCGAATCGGCCGAGCGCATCAAGGCGCTGATGTTCACCTTCGACGACCTCGTGAAGCTCGATTCCGGCTCCGCCCAGACCCTGATGCGCAACGTCGACAAGGACAAGCTCGGCGTCGCGCTCAAGAGCGCCAACGAGGACGTCCGCAACTTCTTCTTCGGCAACATGTCCTCGCGTGCGGCAAAAATGCTCCAGGACGACATGGCGGCGATGGGCCCGGTCCGCCTGCGCGACGTCGACGAGGCCCAGGCGCTGCTGGTCAACCTCGCCAAGGATCTCGCCGCCAAGGGCGAGATCATGCTGACCAAGAACCGCGCCGACGACGAGCTGGTGTATTGATGGCCGCTCCGGCAAAATTCCTGTTCGACAACGACTTCGCAGCGCCCGACCGGACGCGCGAGAAGGCCGCAACCGCAGCCGAGATCGCCCAGAAGGTCGCGGAAGCCGAGGCGCGCGCCTATCAGGACGGCTTCGCCGCCGGCCAGCGCGAGGCCAAGGCCGAGAGCGACCGCCGTGTCGCACTCGCCCTGGAAGAGATCAACATCGCCGTCCGGGGCATCGCCTCGGGCATCGGCAACATCGAATCCAAGATGGAGACCGAGGCGGTCGACGTCGCGGTCGCGGTGGCGCGCAAGCTGTGCGCCGATCTGGTCGCCGCCGAGCCGCTCGGCGAGATCGTCGCGCTGGTCAAGGACTGCTTCTCGCATCTGGTCGCGACGCCGCATCTCGTCGTCCGCATCAACGACGCGCTCTACGATTCCGCGCGCGAGAACATCGAGCGGCTGGCCAGGCAGAACGGCTTCGAAGGCCGGCTGGTGATTCTGGCCGAGCCCGAGATTGCCACCGGCGACTGCCGGATCGAATGGGCCGATGGCGGCGTCGTGCTGGAGCGCGCCGCTATCGCGGCCAAGATCGACGAAATGGTGGGACGCTACGTTGCATCCCGCAGGGGGAGTTAAATCATGAGCGACACTGACGGACAGGTCCCGCTGCCCGATCTCAATGGCCCGATGCCGCCTACCGGCACCGACGTCGGCTACAACGAGGACGAATACGCGACGCGCGCCGCCGCCGACCTCGAGGCCGTGTTCGACGTACCGGTGCAGGTCTCGGCGGTGCTCGGCCGCTCCAAGATGGACGTCAGCGAGCTGTTGAAGCTCGGACCCGGGACCGTGCTCGAGCTCGACCGGCGTGTCGGCGAGGCCATCGACATCTACGTCAACAACAAGCTGGTCGCCCGGGGCGAAGTCGTCCTGGTCGAGGACAAGCTCGGCGTGACCATGACCGAAATCATCAAGACTGAACGCGCCTAAAGCGATGACGCGCGGCAGCGCGACCAGACGGACAGGAGACTGACATGCGGCTTCTCATCGTTGGCACATTGAAGGGCCAGCTCACCACCGCCACCAAGATCGCGATGGCGAACGGCGCCACCGTGACCCACGCCGAGGATCACGATCAGGCGATGCGCGTGCTGCGCGGCGGCAAGGGTGCCGACCTGCTGCTGGTCGACGTCGCCCTCGACATCCGCGATCTCGTGATGCGGCTCGAGGCCGAGCACATCCACGCGCCGATCGTCGCCTGCGGCATCACCAACGACGCCCGCGCCGCGGTTGCCGCGATCCACGCCGGCGCCAAGGAATACATCCCGCTGCCGCCGGACCCGGAGCTGATCGCGGCGGTGCTGGCTGCCGTCGCCAACGATTCCCGCGAGCTGGTCTATCGCGACGAGGCAATGGCCAAGGTGATCAAGCTCGCCCAGCAGATCGCGGGCTCGGACGCTTCGGTGATGATCACCGGCGAATCCGGGACGGGCAAGGAAGTGCTGGCGCGCTACGTCCACACCCGTTCGGCCCGCGCCAAGCGCCCGTTCATCTCGATCAACTGCGCCGCGATCCCCGAGCATCTGCTGGAGTCCGAGCTGTTCGGCCATGAGAAGGGCGCCTTCACCGGCGCGATCGCCCGGCGCATCGGCAAGTTCGAGGAGGCAACCGGCGGCACGCTGCTGCTCGACGAAATCTCGGAGATGGACGTCCGCCTTCAATCCAAACTGCTCCGCGCCATCCAGGAGCGCGTGATCGACCGCGTCGGCGGCACCAAGCCCGTCCCGGTGGACATCCGCATCATCGCGACCTCGAACCGCAACCTGGTCGAGGCCGTGCGCGAAGGCACGTTCCGCGAGGACCTCTTGTTCCGGCTCAACGTCGTGAATTTGAAGATCCCGCCGCTGCGCGAGCGTCCCCTCGACATCCTCGAGCTCGCCCAGCACTTCGTGAAGAAATATGCCGAAGCCAACGGCGTGCCGATGCGCCCGATCTCGGCGGAAGCGCGGCGCGTGCTCTCCACCAACCGCTGGCAGGGCAACGTCCGCGAACTCGAAAACACCATGCACCGTTCGGTCCTGATGGCACAGGGCGACGAGATCGGCGCCGATGCGATCCTCACGCCCGACGGCGACCGCCTCGACCTCGCCAAGACCGCACCGGCCGTGGCGCATGCCACCATGGCCGCCGAGCAGGTTACGCGGGCCCTCGTCGGCCGCACCGTCGCCGATGTCGAGCGCGACCTGATCCTGGAGACGCTGAAGCACTGCCTTGGCAACCGGACCCATGCCGCGAACATTCTGGGCATCTCAATCCGTACGCTGCGCAACAAGCTCAACGAATATTCCGACGGCGGCATTCCGATCACGCCGGCTGGCACGCCCGGTGAATATCCGCGCATGCCGATGGTGGGGGCGTAAGATCCACGCCGATTGAGATAATGCGAATGCCCGGGCCCAGTCCCGGGCATTTTTGTTGGTGAAGTGCAGACAGCCTCCAGACTCTCGATGTCGTCCTGGCGAAAGCCAGGACCCATTACCCCAAGGAGGAGTTTGACGAAGATTCGTCGTTCGGTACTCCTACCGCCCTCCGCCGATAGATTCCGCGGTATGGGTCCTGGCTTTCGCCAGGACGACGTTGGGAAAGGCAGCGTGGATCAAAACCCGCAGACTGCGACATGGCCGCACCGCATTCTCCGACTAGGTCAGGCTCACACAACGCCCTATAACCCCGCGTGAGAACCACGCGAGGGTCAACATGTCTCAAGCTCAAATCACGGACTGGCTGGCGACGCAGCGGCAGGCGATGATCGATCTGCTGCGCGATGTCGTGAACATCGATTCCGGGTCCTATGACAAGGAAGGCGTCGATGCGGTCGGGGCGCGGTTCGAGCGGCATTTTGCCGAGCACGGCATTCCGTTCCGACGCGAAAGCCACGCTACTTTCGGCGATGCGATCCACGCCGAAGTCGCAAAGCCCGGTAGCAACGAGAAGGCGGTGCTGTTGATGGGGCATCGCGACACCGTGTTCGGCAAGGGCGAGGCCGGACGGCGTCCGTTTACGATCCAGGGTACGCGCGCCTATGGTCCTGGTGTTGCCGACATGAAGTCCGGCGTCGTCATGAACATATTCGTGGCAACCGCCTTCCACAAATTCGGCGGCAACCCGCATCCCATCAAGCTGCTGATCACCTCGGACGAGGAGATCGGCTCGCCCTCCTCGCGGCCGGTGATCGAGCGCGAGGGACGCGCCGCGCGCGCGGTGTTCAATTCCGAGCCGGGCCGCCCGACCGGCAATATCGTCACGGGACGCAAGGGCGGCATCTTCATGCATTTCGCCATCACCGGCAAAGCCGCGCATTCCGGCGCCAATTTCGCCGCCGGCGTCAGCGCGATCGGCGAGCTCGCGCACAAGATCGTGCATATCCACGCGCTCACCGATCTCGACAAGGGCATCACGCTCAATGTCGGCCTCGTCTCGGGCGGGCAGTCCGTCAACACGACGGCGCCTTACGCGGAAGGGCAGATCGACCTGCGCTATGTCGATCCGGCGGATCGCGCGAGGGTGATGGCCGCGATCGAGACGATCATCGCGACACCCTACGTGCCCGGCACCAGCGCGACGTTGACCGTCAAGGGCGAGTTCGTGCCGGTGGTGCAGAGCGCCGATTCAAAGGCGCTGTTCGAGAACTATCAGGCCGCCGCAAAGCAGGCCGGCCTCACGACGCTTCAGGGCGAGTTCTCCGGCGGCTGCGCCGATTCCGGCTTCACCGCCGCGGTCGGAACGCCGACCATCTGCGGGCTCGGCCCGGTCGGCGGGCTCGCGCACACGCCGGAGGAATATCTCGAGCTCGACAGCATCGTGCCGCGCGCGCAGGCGCTGGCGCTGGCGATCTTGCGGGGGTGAGAACAGGTGCCGCGCCCGTCCGCGAGAACGTCACGAATAGCTCGGCGCATCCGGCCTGCGGAAGATCTGGATGGGGTCGCCCGGCACCATCGGATGGCCGCTGAACATCGCATAGGCGTAGAGCGCGAGATAGGCGATCGCGAGCGCGCCGACCGCGTAGAAGGCCCAGGTCGCGACGCGTTTCATCATTGCGCTCCATTGCTGTCCCGGCGGGAGGCTCAGGCAGCGCTTCTAGAGCGATGACGGGGAAAAGGCCAGCCTGCACGGCCGATCGCCGGCGGCGATCAAATGCCACGCCGGACGTGGGTGGGAACGCTGACGTCCGCAAGCCTGAGTGCGTCTTCGTCCTGATCCACCGCCAGGTACTGACCGTGCCAATAGGCCAGCGCAGCGTTGCGGGTCGAATTCCTGACGTCTCGCACCCGCCCGATGATGATCCCGTGTGAATGACGCTCGAAGATCTCCTCGACTTCGCAATCGACGGCCGACAATGCGCCCACAAGCAGCGGAACACCCGAGACGGCGGTCACCCAACTGGCGCCCGCGAAACGATCGGCACCCTTGAGCCCGCCCTTGCCGGCAAAACGCTCGGCGATGTCGAGCTGATCGGCCGCGAGGATGTTCACGCCGAAGGCACCGTAGCGGCGGATCAGCGGGAAGGAGGAGGCGTCGCGGTTGATGCTGACGATCAGCGTCGGCGGATCGACAGAGAACGAGCTGACCGAGGTGACCGTCATGCCGGTGATGTCCTTACCCCGTCCGGCGGTGATGACGCTGACGCCGCCGGTGAGGTGGCGCATGGCGCCGCGGAAATCGGCGGGCAAAACGGGGATTTCAGTCATGAGATCGCGGGGCACTACATTCATGGCATACTCCCCGAAGCGGGGTTCCCTCTATTTAGGTACGATCGTCCGCCGACAAAAGGTGGCTCAGGATCGAGCCTTCGAGGCCCGCGAGCTCGGCCGAGCCGCGTTCGCGCGGCCGGGCCGTGTTAACCACGACGTCATGGGCGATCCGCCCTTCCTCGATCACCAGCACCCGGTCGGCCAGCGCGACCGCCTCGGCGACATCGTGGGTCACCAGGATCGCGGTAAAGCCCTGGTCGCGCCAGACGCGCTCCAGCAACCGCTGCATCGAGATGCGGGTCAGCGCATCCAGCGCGCCAAGCGGCTCGTCGAAGGCGAGCACACGGGGACGCGAGACCAGCGCGCGGGCAAGAGCTACGCGCTGCTTCTGGCCGCCCGACAGTACCGAGGGCCACTGATCGCGCTTGTCGGTCAGCCCGACTTCGGTCAACGCCTTATCGGCGCGTGTATGCGCATCACTGGATGAACGATCGCGACCGAGGCCGACCTCGACATTGGAGAGAACGCGGGCCCAGGGCAACAGCCGCGGCTCCTGGAACATCACGCGGATATCCTCGGGCTTCACGGCGTCGCCGAGCGAGATGCTGCCGGCGTTGAACTTCTCCAGACCCGCGATGAGGCGCAGCAGCGTGCTCTTGCCACAGCCGCTCTTGCCCACGATCGCGACGAACTGGCCGGCGGGGATGTGCAGGTCGATGCCGCGCAGCACCTCGTTGTCGCCGTAGGATTTGCGCAGGCCGCGGATGCTGAGCGGCAGGCCGCTGTTATGCGCTGGGCGCTCCTCGCGCACCACGCGGGCGTGAGGCGCGAAATTGGCGCGGTTGGCGAGCTCGGTTTCCGGAAGGGAGGTACGAAGGGCTGTCTGCATGTGATTCCCAGTATGTCTGCTCAGCGTTTCCAATAAGCCGGGTGCCAGGAGAGCGTCAGGCGCTCCAGCACGCGGGAGGCGCTGTCGGCGAGCTTGCCGAGCAGCGCGTAGATCAGGATCGAGAGCACCACGACGTCGATCAGCATGAACTCGCGCGCCTGCATCGCCATGTAACCGAGGCCCGAAGACGCCGCGATGGTCTCGGCGACGATCAGGGTCAGCCACATGATGCCGAGCGCAAAACGGATTCCGACGAAGATCGAGGGCAGCGCGCCCGGAAAGATCACGCGGCGGAACAGCTCGCCGTCGGTCATGCCGTAGATGCGGCCCATCTCGATCAGCTGGGGATCGACGGTGCGGATGCCATGCAGCGTGTTGAGGTAGATCGGGAAGAACACGCCGAGCGCGACCAAAAACAGCTTCGCGCTCTCGTCGATGCCGAACCACAGGATGACAAGCGGGATCAGCGCCAGATGCGGCACGTTGCGCACCATCTGCAGCGTGGTGTCGGTGAGCTTGGCCGAGAGCTGCGACAGGCCGTTGGCGAGGCCGAAGGCAAAGCCGATGCTGCCGCCGATCAGGAAGCCGATCGAGGCGCGCCAGAACGAGACCCAGATGTTGCGAACGAGCTCGCCGGAGAGCAGCAGCTTCCAGCCCGCAAGCAACACGTCGCTCGGCGCCGGCAAGACCCGAGTCGGCACGAAGCCGGTGATGCTGGCGACCTGCCAGATCGCGATGATGGCGAGCGGCACGATCCACTGGATCAGGCCCTCGACGCGCGGCAGGCGCAAGCCGCGGGGAAGCGAAACGCTGTCGATCAGGCTCATGATTGCGACACCTGCTGCTGCGGACGATAATCACTGCCGACGGTCTCGCCGAAGGGGCCACCGTTGAAGTGAAGTCTAGTCACGTTGCTGGGCTGCTCCAGCGAGAGCAGCGGGAACACCAGCTCGGCGAAACGATAGGCTTCCTCCAGATGCGGGTAACCCGACATGATGAAGGTATCGACGCCAATGTCCTGATACTCCTTGATGCGGGCCGCGACCGTCTGGGCATCGCCGACCAGCGCCGTGCCGGCGCCGCCGCGCACGAGGCCGACGCCGGCCCACAGGTTCGGGGCGATCTCGAGCTTGTCGCGCTTGCCGCCATGGAGCTGCGCCATGCGCTGCTGGCCAACCGAATCCATCCGCGCAAAGTTCTTCTGCGCGGTCGCGATGGTCTCGTCGCTGACATGCTTGATCAGCTCGTTGGCCGCTCGCCAGGCCGCCTCATTGGTCTCGCGGACAATCACGTGGAGCCGGATGCCGAACGATAGTTTTCGACCGCGTGCGGCGGCCACCTCCCTCACCTTCGCGATCTTCTCGGCGACCAACGCCGGCGGCTCGCCCCAGGTGAGGTATTTGTCGACGGTATCGACAGCGACGTCGATGCCGGCATCCGACGAGCCGCCGAAATAGAGCGGCGGACGCGGCGACTGCACCGGCGGAAACAGCAGCTTGCCGCCTTCGACATGGATGTGCTTGCCCTCGACATTGACCGTCTTGCCGGCGAGCAGCTCGCTGTAGACGCTGAGGAACTCGCGGGTGACCTCGTAGCGCTCGTCATGGGCAAGGAAGATGCCGTCGCCCTTGTTCTCGACCGGATCGCCGCCAGTGACGACGTTGACCAGGAGCCGGCCATTGGTGATGCGGTCGAGCGTCGCGGTCATGCGCGCGGCCACGCTCGGCGATTGCAGGCCGGGCCTGACCGCCACGAGATAGCGCAACCGCTCGGTGAACGGCGCGACCGAGGAGGCGACGATCCAGGAATCCTCGCAAGACCGCCCGGTCGGCAGCAGCACGCCGAAATAGCCGAGCTGGTCGGCGGCCTGCGCGATCTGGCGCAGATAGTTGAAATTGACCTCGCGGCCGCCGATGCCGGTGCCGAGATAGCGGCCGTCGCCGTGGGTCGGCAGGAACCAGAGGATGTTGGCGTTGCTCATGGATGTGCTCCGATGACTAACCGTAAGTCGTCCCGACCGCGGCGGCGACGATGCCGATCGACATGACGATGGCTGCGACTACGCGTTGAACGACACGCCTCATGTTCAAACCCTTTGAAATGGGGAGATTGGTTGGCACGATCAGGCTGCCGGGTTGCGCCAGACGATATCGCGAATGACGATGGGCTTGGGGATCAGGCCGAGCTTGTGGAAGCGGTCGGCGACGCCCTGCTGCGTCGTGACGATGTCGTCGGTGACGGGACCGACCACGAAGTTCGCGCGATTGGCTGCGAGGGTCTGGATGTCCAATGGAACGCCGGTGATCGCGGCGAGCGATTTGGCGACCTCGTCGCGGTGCTGTTCGGCCCACTGACCCGCCGCGGTCGTCACGTCGATGATCTGCTGCAGGATCGCGCCGTGATTCCCCGCGAAATCGCGGTTGGCGATGAAGAAGGAATTGGTCTTGGTGACGTCGCGCGCATTGATCAGGATGCGGCCGCCCTGCTTTGTCTCGCCGATCGCGAAGTAAGGATCCCAGATCGCCCAGGCCTCGATGCTGCCATTGGCGAAGGCAGGCCCGGCGTCCGGCGGCGTCAGATAGACCGGCGTGATGTCGGCATAGGTGAGGCCGGCTTTCTCCAGCGTCTGCACCACGACGTTGTGGGCGCTGGAGCCCTTGGTGAAGCCGACGCGCTTGCCCTTCAGGTCGGCGATGCCGCGGATCGGCGAGTCCTTCGGCACCAGGATGCCCTGCCCGTTGGTGATGGGCTGGCCGGCGGCATAGACGATCGCGGCGCCCGCCGCCTGGGCGAACACCGGCGGGGAATCGCCGACCGCGCCAAAATCGACGCTGCCGACATTCATCGCCTCCATCATCGGAGGTCCCGACGAGAACTCGACCCATTTCACGTCGATGCCCAAGGGCGCGAAATGTTTTTCCAGGGCGGCCTGCTGACGCGTGATAACCAGCACGCCGGTCTTCTGGTAGCCGATACGAATTTCCTTTACCGCGCCTTGTGACGTTCCTTGTGCTTTGGCACTCGAAGCGAATGCGGCGACTGCCGCAGTTACAACGGATAGTTTGAGAAAGTCCCGACGTTGCATCCGACACTCCAGGCCGCGTGCGGCCGTCCTTCATTCGTGCTCGGGAATGATGGTGCGGCTGATCGGAGGTGTCGAGACGCGCGGAAAAATAGCGATGCAGGCACTGCGCGCGTGGCGGAGCGCATGATTAATCTTTCAATCCACGGAGCGAATGCAGGGGATATTTTTCCGCACGCGAATGTGAAAAACGCACGCGCCCGACCGAGAAATTAACAAATCGCGAAAACAACCCCATGCACAGTAGCCGGGGCGTGCGAAAACAATAACTTACGCTTATCCGAAATTTGTTTTGACTCGTCGGGCAAAACAGGAGCAGGATGGCATCATGGCGCACTGGGAGCTGTCGTGGTGCGCAGCGTCCTCCATTCCACTGTCATTCCCCGCGAAGGCGGGGAATCCAGTATCCCAGAGACGTCAACGCGTCACACGACAGCCGCGGCGTACTGGATCGCCCGCCTTCGCGGGCGATGACACCGAAACTGTTAAAACCATCTCACGGGCAGATTTTGCAGCCCGCGAAAGGCCCAGCCGCCGATCCGCACCGGTTCGTCGTCGGCGATCTCGAGCCGGCTGGCACGGGCGAACAAGGTCGGCAGTGCGACGTCGGCGATCATGGCGCGCGAGGCCCAGGCGCCGGCGCAGAAATGCGGGCCAGCACCGAAAGCGACACTCTTGGCCGTATCACGCCGCACGTCGAACTGGTCGGCGCGCACGAAGTGCTTCTCATCGCGATTAGCGGAGCCGAACATGAGGAATACGCGTTCATCGGTTTCGAATGCGACGTCTCGGATCGTCCACGGCTTTGCGATGCGTCGCGGCGACATGCCGATCGGCGAGATCCAGCGGGCATATTCCTCGAACGCCTGGAGCCAGGTCACCTCGCCCTGGCGCACGAGATCGAGCTGGTCGGGATGGCTCAGCAGTGCCCAAACCGTGCCGGCGATCGCTTTGCGCGGCTCGTTCTGGCCGCCGGAGATCGCAAGTTTGACATTCGCGCGCACGCTCTCCATCGCCATCCCTGAGGCGAGGAGCACGCCGAGGATGCTCTGGTCGGGATGCTTGCGCATCACCGGCAGGATGTCGTCGATCGCCGCATCGATGCCCGACGTCGCCGCATGGCAGCGCGCCTCGACGGCTGCGTCGCCGCTGTAATTGGCGATGCCCTCGATCATGCCCTGTGACCAGGCGTCCATGTCCGTAAAGCCGATATTGGTGAGGCCGGTGATCGACTTCAGGCATTCGCCGGAGAACGGCAACGCGAAGTCGCGCATGAAATCGATCCGCCCCGGCGCGATCGCGTCGATGATGCGATCGGCATGGGCCTGGAACAGCGCGGTCCAGTGCGCCTTCACCGTCTTCGGCGACACCGTTGGAAACATCGCGCGGCGCTCGACCTGGTGCGCATCGCCGTCCTTGCGCATCATGTTGTGGCCCATCAGCCGGTTCATCAGGCCCGCGGGCTGGTGCGAGGAGAACACGTCGATCTGCTTCTCGGAGATCGAGATGTCGTCGCGGCTCGTCAGCAGGGTCGAGCCGAGCTGCGGCACGAAGGCGATCGGCGCCTCCTTGCGCATCTTGGCGAGCATCGGATAGGGGTCGGCCCAGAACGCGGCCGGGTCGATGTCGATGCGCGGCGCCGTGCTCAAGCTTCGCTCCATTGCTGTTCGCCGCCAATGTTAGCGGCTTCAGGAGGCGCCGTCTGTCCCCAGCGATTGGGACAGCTTCAGTTCAGGCCGCGCGGGCCGGCGAGCAGGCGCAGCACGATCGCAAACAGCTCGCTTTGTGACGAGATGCCGAGCCGCTCATAGGCGCGCTTGCGGTAGGTCAGCGTCGAATGCAGGCTGATGCCGAGTGCCTGCGAGATCGCCTCGGAGCTGAAGCCGGAGAGGATGCGCCGGCAAACGTCCTGCTCGCGCGGGGTGAGGCTGGCGAGCGGCGCACGCGTCGCGAAGAGCGCGGCGAGAGACTGCTCGGTCGTCGCCGACGAGCCGTGCTGGAAGTGGCGTGCCACGCTCGCACTGATGGCCGGCGCGATGGCCTGAAGCCGCGCACGCTGCGCGTCGCTGAAGCGGCCCTGGACAGCGATGCGATAGAAATTGACGTAGAAGCAGGTCTCGTCGACCCAGATCGCGGTCGCGCATTTGTCGACGATGCCGGAATCCACAAAGAACAGTTTTCGGTAGCGGGCGCCGTACATGCGCGGCGCGAAGGAGGGCAACACGAGCGTCGCGCGGCCCTCGCCTTCGAACAGCGCATCGCGGTTGGGATCGGATTGGTGGAACTGGCCGGCATAGGCGGCGCCGAGATCGCCGCCGATCGGGATGTTGCCGGCATCGAGCAGGCAATGTGCGGCGCCCGCGCGGCTCAGCGCGAACACCATGCAATGCCCGACGCCGGCCTGCCCGCGCAGCGTATCGATCAGGATATCAGGGAAATCCGGACGACCGATGGCAAGCACCGCGGACGTGACATCGCCATCTGCCGGATTTGCGGGCGTCCCGTGAGGGCGCATCGTTTTCTCCCCATCGTCTTTTGACGAAATTTATCAGCAATGGCCGCGCAGCGGAAGGCGGGTGTCGCCGGATATCTGCCGTAACGTCGCCAAGCCAGGCGGACGAAGGGGGCTCCTCAGTTGGCACTTTTGCGCAAAATCTTGTCCATCGCTTTTCCCTTGGCCAGCTCATCGATCAGCTTGTCCAGGTAGCGGATCTCTCGCATCGTCGGCTCTTTGACATCCTCGACCCGGACGCCGCAAACCACGCCCTTGATCAGGGCTCGCGAAGGATTGATCTTGGGGGCTTTCGCAAAGAAGGTTTCGAAGTCCGTCCGCTGTTCCAGTTGGGCTTCCAGCTCCTTCTGACCATAGCCTGTCAACCAGGAGATGACCTGATCGACCTCTGCTTTGGTGCGTCCTTTCTTCTCCGCCTTCGCAACGTAAAGCGGGTAAACGCTTGCGAAGCTGGTGGTGTAGATCCGGTGTTTTGTCATGAGCACTCCGGGATCGCTTGTTGCAGGACGTGACACCCTACCCCGCCGCCGCCTTCGCCGGCGCAACGCTGACGGCGAGCTTACCGTAACGGTCGGTAAAGGCCTCCGTGTCGATTTCCTCGAGCTTGATCTCGCCGCTCATGACGCCCTGCTTCCAGGCGGTCTGCGCCGGATCGTTCTGGAATTCCGGCATCACCTCGCGGCCGAACAGCTCCAACGATTCGCAGATGTGCTCGTGGCTGTTCTTGCCCGCCTGGTTGAGCAAAATGACCTGATCGATGTGCGAGCCCTGGAAGCGCTTCAGCTTCCTGCGGATCGTCTCGGGCGAGCCGATCAGACCGCCGCGCAGCGCGGCCTCCTGCGCCTCCGGATTGTCGCGCTTCCACTTGTTGTACTCGTCCCACATGTTGACGGTGTAGGGCGCGGGACGCTGGCGATTCTGCGAGGCGCCGTAGAAGCGCAACGCGAACTGGAAGAAGGTGGCACCATCGGCGCGGGCGCGGGCCTCCTCGTCCGTCTTCGCGCACATGAAGAACGACACCAGCGCCATGTTCGGGTTGATCTCGTAGTCGGCGAGCTTGGCGAGGCGCTTGGTCATGGCGTTGTAATAGGCGTGCACCCAGGCATGCGCGGCATCCGCGCTAACGAACTGGAAGCCGAGCGCGCCAAAGCCATGGCGGCCGGCGCGCTCGATGGTCTGTAATTGCGAGCAGGCCATCCACAATGGCGGATGCGGCTTCTGTACCGGTTTCGGCACGACGTTGCGCAAGGGGATGTCGAAATATTTGCCGTGATGCTCGCTGCCCGCGTCCTTGAACATCGGGAAGATCGCGGCGACGGCTTCCTCGAACACCTCTTTCTTGGTCTCCATGTCGCGGCCGAACGGCGTGAGCTCGGTGATGGAAGCACTCTCGCCCATGCCGAATTCACAGCGGCCGTTGGAGAGCAGGTCGAGCACCGCGACGCGCTCGGCGACACGTGCGGGGTGGTTGGTGGTGAGCTGGAGGATGCCGTGGCCGAGCCGGATGTTCCTGGTGCGCTGGCTCGCGGCTGCGAGAAACGATTCCGGCGAGGGCGAGTGGGAGTACTCTTCGAGAAAATGATGCTCGACAACCCAGGCGTGGTCGTAGCCAAGGCTGTCGGCCAGTTCCATCTGCGAGAGCGCGTTCTGATAGAGGCTGAGCTCGTCACCGGCCACCCATGGCCGTGGCAGTTGCAGCTCATAGAAGATGCCGAACTTCATGACGCCTCTCCCAAGTTTTCTTGAGTTTTCTTGCCGCTTATATTTTTGTTGCGGGCATCTTAATGGGTGGGGCGGCGCTGTCTACGCAGTCGCAATTCCGTCTTGCGGGAGAAGGTGCTTTTCGGCGCGGCGGCCATTCAGGACCACACCGATGAAGGTAAAGCGCACCAGCAGATGATAGCTCGCCAGCATCGGAGGAAGCGCGACGACGAGAAGAACGCCGAACTTGATCAGCCCGGGCCAGTCGAGCTGCGACAGCGCGACCTGCAGCGCCATCACGATCGGCAGGTGGATCAGATAGAGCCAGTAGGATGCATCGGCGAGGTAGCGCCACGTCCGACTGAAGCCGGACATGAAGCGGAGCGCGAGGCCGATGACTGCGAAGGTCGAAATCCATATCGCCGGCGCATACAGGATCACGGAGACAAGCCGGAGCGTGGCGAAGCCGAAAGGCAGTTTCGGTGCACCCGGCGCAGACGTCATCGCCCCAACCAGCACGAAACTGATCAGGATCAGAGTGATTGCGAGCAGAAGATGCGGCAGCCAGCGCCGCTCAATCAGCCGCAGCAGATCGATCTGCCGATGCAGCAGCCAGCCGATCGCGAATGCGGTGCCGAAACCGATCCAGGCCTGCGCGTTGGTGATGAACGATTGATCCGGCGTCCTCACGCCCATCACGTTGATCCAGCGTTGATCGAGACAGAAGGCGATGCCGATCGGGATTGCCAGAACCAGGGGGGCCAGCGGATTTCGCATGATCCGCGCGAAAGCACGGTCAATCACCGCTCGCCACCCGCCTGACGCATCTAGCCAGACAAATGCGCCGCGCAGGAGCAGAACGGCGACATAAAGCTCCAGCAGCACATAGACGAACCAGAGATGGGTCAAGGGGAAATTCGGCAGCACCGGTGGCCAGCTGCGGGACCAGCCGCCGTTCGGGAAATGAGACGCCCAGATCGCGATGAAGTACATGGGCGTGAACAGGATCGGCCAACCGATCACGAGCGGCAGCCCGATTCTCGGGAGCCTGTCGCGGACGAAGCCCCTAACGCCCCGGCGATGAAAGCTCATGCGGGCGAAAAAACCCGCCATCAGGAAGAAAGTCGTCATCCGGAAGACGTGGATGGTGAAGGTCAGCAGGCCCAGGAGCAGGCTTGGATGGGTGTCCTGGATGAACCAGAACCGGGGCGTGGCGGGCACGAACGACATGGCCGCGTGCAGGACGATGCCGAGCAGCAGGGCGCCGCCCCTGAGTGCATCAAGAGCGTGCAGCCGTTCCGATGCAGGGGTGGCGGCGGTCGAAGGTGACATGGGTGGGCTCATTCGGCTGGCGAGAGGATCTGCCGGACAGTCTGCCCAATCGGCACAGGGCGTTCTCGCCTGATCCAAAAATCGGCTAGCCGATTTCGCGGCGCGGCTGGCTGAGTTCAGCGCTGTCGGGCCGGCTCAGCGCCTCACGCCGGAATTCGGTCGGGGTCATGCCGGTTTCGGCCTTGAACGCGCGATTGAAAGGTCCGATCGACTGGAAGCCCGCATCCATGGCGATGGTCAGCACCGGGACCTCCCGCTGCGTCCCGTCGGACAGCGCCAGCCTGGCGTCCTCGATACGGTAGCGGTTGAGGAAAGCATTGAAGTTGCGATAGCCCAGCCCTTCATTGATCGCTTGGCGCAGCCGATGCTCGGGAACGTCGAGCCGCGCCGCGAGCGCTCCGATCGCAAGGCCTTCCTGGCGGTAGGTTCGCTCGACCGTCATCAGATGGTCGAGACGCCGGAGCAGGATCGGATCGACGACGACCCGCCCCGCGGCGGCGCGATCGGCGGCCGGGGCTTGCCTCCCCGCCTCGCCGGATGCGATCGCGGCCGTGGCGTCATCGACGGCCATCGCCGGCGCGCTGAACAGCCCGATGGCGGCAAGCATGGCCACGATGAACAGCCCGAGCGCGGTCGGGAGACTGCCGGGCGCGCCGGGAACCGCGACGGGAATTGCGGCGAAGCCGGCGACGGCGACGGTCGCGATGAGCACGACATTGATCGCAAGCATCGCCAGCCGCAGTCGGCGTCGCCGCGCGACCAGATCGGCTCGCCAGGTCTTGACCGTCTGAATGGCGGCGGCGAGGGCCAGCACCAGGGTGGCCAGAGCCAGGACTCGCCCGCCTGCGCCGGCCAAAGCGGGCCAGTTCGCCCAGCCCAGCGTGATCGCAAATCCGAAAGCCACGATGCTCAGCCACAGCGCGCCGTGCCAACGCCTCAGCACAAAATCGTCGTCGAACGCCGCGCGCGCCCACAGCCAGAAGACCGCAGGCTGCGCGGACAGGATCGGCAACGTCCACCACCAAGCCGTTTTGGGCAGGCTGGGCGCCGTCGCGATCGCATAGAATATGCCGCCTGCGCACATCGCGATGCCCAGAAAAGCCTGTTGGCCGGTCGCACGACGCAGCAATGCCACGAGAACGATCAACAGGAACACGCTGCTCGCCGCGCCGCGAAGTCCGAGATCGATCGCCGTCAGCCCTGCCGCGTTCACCACTCGTATCCCCGTTCGATGCCAAACTGTCGCATCGCCTTCGCACGGGTACAACCCAAACTTGCGCTTGTGGTCTGGCCGCGGCCATCATCGCAGCTCGACGGATTGATCCAGATCAAGGCGTCAGTGGCCCTGCTGCATCTAAGGTGCGGCAAGGCAACGGCCCGGATGCCGTCCCAATCCCCACATTTCAGACGAGACCGAACATGTCGGCCCCCGACGACGCGACTTCGCGCGTGCGCCGTAAGCGCATGGAGATTTTCGCATTCCTGTTCCTGACCGCGATCGTGATGCCCGTCCTCGCGGTCGGAACGGTGGGCTCCTACGGGCTCGGCGTCTGGATCTACCAGATGTTTGCCGGCCCTCCCGGCCCGCCGCCCTCCCCGCATTGATCTCCTCGAAGCGAAAGACAGGCATCATGGCCGAATCCAAACTCAACCGCCGCGCATTGATCACCGGCCGGGTGCTCAGCGCCGACCGCATCGTCGCGCCGCCCGGTTGCGAAATCGCCAGCATCATCGTGCAGGCGCGCCCCGAGCGGCTCGCCGCACTCGAGGCCGCGATCACTGCCCTTGCCGGCTGCGAGATCCACGGCCGCGACCCGCGCGGCAAGCTCATCATCGTGACCGAAGCGCCTGATGCCGGCAGCCTCGGCACCCTGCTCA
Organism: Bradyrhizobium sp. WSM4873; assembly: GCF_055811355.1. Lineage (NCBI taxonomy): Bacteria > Pseudomonadati > Pseudomonadota > Alphaproteobacteria > Hyphomicrobiales > Nitrobacteraceae > Bradyrhizobium > Bradyrhizobium sp. WSM4873. Next base: position 27,526 of record NZ_JBVVPS010000025.1, read on the forward strand.
ACACCATCCAGTCGCTGCCCGACGTCTATTCCGCAGCGCTCGTCTTCCACGCCATTGAAACCGCCTGAGTCAGGAAGAGCCATTATGACATCGCCAAAGCTCGACCGCCGCCAGATGCTGAAGCTCGAGGCCGCCGCCATCGCGGCCGCCGCTGCGGGCATGCCGGCACCGGCGCTCGCCGCAAACCTCGTCGCCGAGCGCGACGTGGCCGAACTGAAATGGGACAAGGCCGCCTGCCGCTTCTGCGGTACCGGCTGCTCGGTGATGGTCGCGACCAAGAACAATCGCGTCGTCGCCACCCACGGCGATATCAAGGCCGAGGTCAATCGCGGCCTCAACTGCGTCAAGGGCTACTTCCTCTCCAAGATCATGTACGGCCACGATCGCCTGACGCAGCCGATGCTGCGCAAGACGGCAGGCAAATACGACAAGAACGGCGAGTTCACGCCCATCTCCTGGACCGAAGCCTTCGACATCATGGAGGTGAAGTGGAAGGAGGCGATCAAGAAGCGCGGGCCGAACGGCGTCGCCATGTTCGGCTCCGGCCAGTGGACGATCTGGGAAGGCTACGCGGCCTCAAAGCTGTTCAAGGCCGGCTTCCGCACCAACAACATCGATCCCAACGCGCGCCACTGCATGGCCTCCGCCGTGGCCGGCATGATGCGCACCTTCGGCATCGACGAGCCGGCCGGCTGCTATGACGACATCGAGGCCACCGACGCCTTCGTGCTGTGGGGCTCCAACATGGCGGAGATGCATCCGATCCTGTGGACCCGCCTCGCCGACCGCAGGCTCTCCGCGCCGCATGTCCGCGTCGCCGTGCTCTCGACGTTCGAGCATCGCTCGTTCGACCTCGCCGACATCGGCATGGTGTTCAAGCCGCAGACCGATCTCTATCTGCTGAATGCCATCGCCAACCACATCATCAAGACCGGCCGGGTCAACAAGGACTTCGTTGCCGCGCATACCATCTTCAGGCGCGGCCAGACCGACATTGGCTATGGTTTGAGGCCCGAGCATCCGTTGCAGAAGAAGGCAACAGGCGCGGCGAAGGCCAACGATTCCACCGAGATGAGCTACGACGAGTACGTCAAGTTCGTTTCGGAGTACACGCTGGAGAAGGCGGCCGAGATGTCGGGCGTGCCGCTCAACCGGCTGGAGGCGCTGGCCGAGCTCTATGCCGACCCCAAGACCAAAGTGGTCTCGTTCTGGACCATGGGCTTCAACCAGCACACCCGCGGCGTCTGGTGCAACAACCTCGTCTACAACATTCATCTGTTGACCGGAAAGATCTCCTCGCCCGGCAACAGCCCGTTCTCGCTGACCGGCCAGCCCTCGGCCTGCGGCACCGCGCGTGAGGTCGGCACGTTCTCGCACCGCCTGCCTGCGGACATGGTGGTCACCAACAAGGAACACCGCACCAAGACCGAGCACATCTGGCAGCTGCCCGAAGGCACCATTCCCGACAAGCCCGGCGCGCATGCCGTGCTGCAAAGCCGCATGCTGAAGGACGGCCTGATCAACGCCTATTGGGTGCAGGTCAACAACAACCTTCAGGCTGGTCCCAACGCCAACGAAGAGACCTATCCGGGCTTCCGCAATCCCGACAATTTCATCGTGGTTTCGGACGCCTATCCGTCGGTCACCGCGCTCGCCGCCGATTTGATCCTGCCGACCGCGATGTGGGTGGAGAAGGAAGGCGCTTACGGCAATGCCGAGCGGCGTACGCAGTTCTGGCATCAACTCGTCGCTGCCCCGGGCGAGTCGAAGTCCGATCTCTGGCAGCTCATGGAATTCTCAAAGCGCTTCAAGATCGAGGAGGTCTGGCCCGAGGAGCTGATTGCCAAGAAGCCGGACGTGCGCGGCAAGACGCTGTTCGACGTGCTGTACAAGAACGGCCATGTCGACAAGTTTCCGGTCTCCGACATCGAGCAGGGCTACCTCAACGACGAGTCCAAGGCGTTCGGCTTCTACGTCCACAAGGGCCTGTTCGAGGAATACGCCACCTTCGGCCGCGGCCACGGCCACGACCTCGCGCCGTTCGACACCTATCACCGCGAGCGCGGCCTGCGCTGGCCTGTCGTCAACGGCCAGGAAACCAAATGGCGTTTCCGCGAGGGCAGCGACCCCTACGTCAAGCAGGGCACCGACGTGCAGTTCTACGGCTATCCCGACGGCAAGGCGCGCATCTTCGCCCTTCCCTACGAGCCGCCGGCGGAATCGCCCGACAACGAATATCCCTACTGGCTCTCCACCGGCCGGGTGCTCGAGCACTGGCATTCCGGCACCATGACGCGCCGGGTGCCCGAGCTCTACAAGGCCTTCCCCGAGGCCGTGTGCTTCATGCATCCCGACGACGCGCAGGAGGCGAAGATCCGCCGCGGCGACGAGGTCAAGGTGGTCTCCCGCCGCGGCTTCATCCGTGTCCGCGTCGAGACCCGCGGCCGCGACCGGCCGCCGCGTGGCCTGGTCTTCGTGCCGTGGTTCGACGAATCCAAGCTGATCAACAAGGTGACGCTGGACGCCACCGATCCGATCTCGCTGCAAACCGACTACAAGAAGTGCGCCGTGCGCATCGAGCGGGTGAACGTGTCATGATGAAACGATTTGGAGTAGCGCTGCTCGCAGTCGCGATCGCAGCCGGCGCGAGTTCGCTGACCGCGCAGACGGTGACGTCAGGCCTGCGCGGCCCGACCCCGCTCAACGACGAAGGTCCGGCGCCGCCGATGCTGCCGAACCGCAACACCTCCGAAAGGGAAGTGCGCAACTATCCGGAACAGCCGCCTGTCATTCCGCATACGATCGACGGCTATCAGATCGACCTCAACGGCAACAAGTGCCTGTCCTGCCATGCGCGGGCGCGCATCGCGGAATCGCAGGCGCCGATGGTCTCGATCACCCACTTCATGGATCGCGACGGCCAGTTCCTGGCTTCGATCTCGCCGCGCCGCTTCTTCTGCACGGAATGCCACGTGCCGCAGAACACCGCCAATCCGCCGGTCAGCAACGACTTCACCGACATCGACACGCTGCTGTCGCGCGCAAGCCCCGGTGGCCGCCGATGACGACGATCGCTGATGAGCCCGACGAGGGAATGAAGGCCAAACGCGGCTTCGTCACGCGAAGCTGGGACTTTGCGCGCGAGCTCTGGCAAGTGCTGATCCGTCCGAGTTCGGTGTTCGGGCTCGGCGTGCTGGTGCTGGCGGGCTTCATGGCCGGCGTGATCTTCTGGGGCGGCTTCAACACCGCACTGGAATTGACCAACACCGAAAAATTTTGCACCGGCTGCCACGAGATGAAGGACAACGTCTTCGCCGAGCTGAAGTCGACCATCCACTTCGCCAACCGCTCCGGCGTGCGCGCGACCTGTCCGGATTGCCACGTCCCGCACAACTGGACCGACAAGATCGCCCGCAAGATGCAGGCCTCCAAGGAGGTCTGGGGCAAGATCTTCGGCACGATCGACACCCGCGAGAAATTCCAGGATCACCGGCTCGAGCTGGCGGCGCATGAATGGGCGCGCTTCAAGTCCAACGATTCGCTGGAATGCCGCAACTGCCACAGCGCCGATTCCATGGACATCACCAAGCAGTCGCCGCGGGCCTCGGTCGCCCATCAGCGCTTCCTGTTCACCAAGGAAAAGACCTGCATCGACTGCCACAAGGGCATCGCCCACCATCTGCCCGACATGCGCGGCGTTCCCGGCTGGCAGTAGGGCGCCCCGCCCGGCTTGAACCGGCGGTGCGAATGGTTAGTTTTGGGGCTGGCGAATCGCTCCGTTTCGCCCCCTCCTCAAGACAGACATGGCCACATTCACCCCGCATCAGGATGCCGCGCTCAAGGCCGTTGGCGACTGGCTCAAGGCCAAACCCGGCCGCAACGGCACGCCGCCGGTGTTCCGCCTGTTCGGCTATGCCGGTACCGGCAAGACCACGCTGGCGCGGCACATCGCCGATGGCGTCGATGGCGAGGTGAAGTTCGCCGCTTTCACCGGCAAGGCGGCGCTGGTCATGCGCAACAAGGGTTGCGACGAGGCCTCCACCATCCATTCGCTGATCTACCGCACCCGCGAATCCGGCGAGGAGCAGCCGAGCTTCGAATTGTGGGACGACGCCCCGGCCTCGAAGGCCAAGCTGATCGTGATCGACGAATGCTCGATGGTCGATGCCGAACTGGGCCGCGACCTGATGTCGTTCGACTGCCCGCTGCTGGTGCTGGGCGATCCCGCCCAGCTGCCGCCGATCCAGGGCGGCGGCTTCTTCACCAATACCGAGCCGGACGCGATGCTGACCGAGGTGCACCGCCAGGCCCAGGACGACCCGATCGTGCGGATGTCGATGGACGTCCGCGAGGGACGCGAGCTCGACATCGGCCGCTACGGCGAGAGCGAGGTGGTGTCGCGCAAGGAGCTCGATCCTGATCGCGTCATGGCCGCCGACCAGGTGCTGGTCGGCCGCAACAACACGCGGCGCGCGTACAATATGCGGGTGCGCCAGCGCCAGAACATCGAGGACGTCTTCCCCGTCGCCGGCGACAAGCTGGTCTGCCTGCGCAACAATCGCAAGAAGGGCCTGTTCAATGGCGGGCTTTGGCGCGTGAAGTCGCGCAACACCTCGCGCTCGAAATCCCGCATTCTCAGCATGAGGCTGTCGCCGGACGAGGATCTCGGCCACAAGGTGACGAAGGTCTCGGTGCGCGCCGATTGCTTCGAGGGCGGCGTCGAGGCGATCGCCTGGGAGCAGCGCAAGCCCTATGACGAGTTCGACTACGGCTACGTGCTGACCGTGCACAAGTCGCAGGGCTCGCAATGGGACGACGTCGTGCTGTTCGACGAGAGCTTTGCGTTTCAGGAGAGCCGGGCGAGGTGGCTGTACACGGGCATCACGCGGGCGGCGAAGCGGCTGAGCATCGTCGTTTGATGTCGCGCTGCCGTAGGGTGGGCAAAGGCGCAAAGCGCCGTGCCCACCATCTCTTCACAGAAGAATAGAAACGGTGGGCACGCTTCGCTTTGCCCACCCTACGGCACCGGCATCGCGGCTCACTTCCCCACAACGAAATAAAAATCCTCTCTTCCCGGCGGCGAGCCGTACGAGAACGGCTGCTGCACGTGCTTGGTCACGAGCCAGACGTCGTCGCGGACGATGTCGAACAGTTTTCGGATCTCGACGCGCGGCACCTTGATTTCGCGGGCGAGCGCGGTGGCGAACGGGCTGTCGGCGCCGCCGTCGCCGTCCATCGCGGTCTCGCCGTGCTTGGCGGCGTAGACCACCATGAAGCCGGCGCCGGGCTCGATGTTGGAAAAGCCCTTGTCCACCAGCTTCAGCGACAGCGTGTGCTGCATGGTCGGCGCGAACGGATTGTCGCGGCAGGCATCCAGCATCACCAGACGTACTTTTCGCGCCGCGCCTACCGCCGCGATCACCTGCTCCAGCGCAACTGCCTGGGTCTCGGCGTCCCTGTCGGCGGCAAGCTTGGCATCGACGGGAACGAGATAATTGACGCCGCCGATCTCGAAACCGTGGCCGGCGTAATAGACCACCGCCCAATCGGCCTTCTCCGCTTCGGCGGCAAACGTCTGCAACGCTTCGAAGAACTTGTCGCGGGTCAGGTCGCTGACGGATATCACGGTCTGGAAGCCGACATCGCGCAGCGCGGCTGCGATCATTTGCGAGTCGCGTGGCGGATTGGGCAAGGCGTGGACGTTCTTGTAGGCGCCGTTCCCGATCACCAGCGCCACGCGGCGCCCCGCGGATCCGGCCGGCGCCTGCGGGGTCAGCGCGGCCAATCGCTCCTGCGCGATCGCGCGGGCGCGCGCGACGTCGAGCTCGTCGAACTTCGTCAGCGAATAGGCCGCCGCACGATAGTCGGCACGGGCCTGGGCGAGATCCTTCTTGCGCTCGTAGATCTGGCCGCGACCTGAATGTGCCCGCACATTGTTCGGGTTGATCTGGATCGCAATGTTGTAGTCCTTCAGCGCGGCGTCGAGATCGCCTTTCAGCATGTTGACGTCGGCGCGATTGTTGATCGCGTAGGTGTTCTTCGGCTGCTTCTCGATCAGGCCGTTGCAGTCGGCGAAGGCCTGATCGAACTTGCCCATCAAGCCGTAGGTGATGCAGCGGTTGCCGGTGATCTGCTGCGCGGCCGGTTCGATCTTCTCGGCCTCCGCGAAATCGGCGAGCGCGCCGTCAAAATCCTTCATCAGCGTGCGCACGCGGGCGCGGTTGGTGTAGCCGAGCAGAAACTTGGGGGCGTATTTGATCGACAGGTTGAAATCGTCGAGCGCGCTTTGCAGCGCACCCCGGCGCAACTGGATGATGCCGCGGTTGTTGTAGGGGACACCGTAGGTCGGGCGCTTCTGGAGCGCGAGGTTGTAGTCCGCCATCGCATGGTCGTCCTGGCCCGTCCGCTCATAAGCGAGGCCGCGCAAATTGAGCGTGACGACGTTGTCGGGATCGAGGTCGACGGCCATGGACAACGTCTCGATCGCGTGGCCGTAGTCGCGCTTGTTGATCAGCGTATTGCCGCGCACGGAAAGCGCGATGCCCTTGTCCTTGCCGGTGACACGATCGGCATTGAGCAGTTTGACGCAGGCCTGCGCCCTCGCCTGGGCATCCGCCTGGCGGTCGCGGCAAAGGGCGAGGTCGTCGCCGGGTTGCGGTTCGGCCGCCGCGATCGAGCTCCAGCCGGCCAGGACGGCGAGCACGGGGACGAAGGTCAGGGATACGAGGCGCAGCATGTTGTCAGGTCAGCTCCAGCCATCATTCTTTGGGTCGATCACCGATCGCGCCGGTTCATCTAGCGCGGAGTTCCTGTCCTCGCCAAGCCGGGCTGCTCCAGGCGGCGCGTTTCACAGACTCGTGTCCGTCCGGCCGTAACAATCGCCCGGTCGGCCCGTATCTCGAATGTCCGAAATTGCCGGGCAGGCTGTTCGCCCGGCCCCAACCGCCCTAGACTGTCAGACCTTCGGAAAGAGGATCGCCATGCGCCGACCTGCCCTCCTGTCCCTGCTCGCCGCAACCACCGCCCTGACGCTGGCTTTTGCCGCGCCGACCCGGGCCGCAGAAGATGCGGTCGTGATCCCCGCTCCCGCCCTTGACGCGGCGCCCGCCAGCGGGATCCAGACCGCAGTGATCGCCGGCGGCTGCTTCTGGGGCGTGCAGGGCGTGTTCCAGCACACCGCGGGCGTCGTCAACGCGGTCTCCGGCTATGCCGGCGGCACCAAGGCGACGGCCGACTACCAGACCGTCTCGAGCGGCCGGACCGGGCACGCGGAATCGGTCGAGATCAAATACGACCCGAAGAAGATCTCCTATGGCAAGATCCTCCAGATCTACTTCTCGGTGGCGCACGACCCGACCCAGCTCAACCGGCAGGGCCCCGATAGCGGGACGCAATATCGCTCGGCGATCTTCACCACTTCCGACGAGCAGAAGAAGGTGGCCGAAGCCTATATCGCCCAGCTCAACGGCGCCAAGGTCTTCAGCAAGCCGATCGCGACCAAGGTCGGGGCGCTTGAGGCGTTCTATCCGGCGGAGGCCTATCACCAGGATTATCTGACGCTGCACCCGAACCAGCCCTATATCGCCTACAACGACCTCCCGAAGGTCGAGAACCTGAAAAAGCTGTTCGCGGATAACTATATCGAGAAGCCGACGCTGGTGAGCGCCAGCAAGGTCACCAACTGATCGCAAGATCACTGAACAAGATCACCGAAAACAAGATCATCGAAAAAACGGGAGACCCATGCCCGACACCAAGACGAAAACCACGGACGACAAGGTCATCAAGAGCGAAGAGCAATGGCGCAGCGAGTTGTCGCCGATGCAATACGCGGTGCTGCGCGAGAAGGCGACCGAGCGTCCCTTCTCCGGCGAATATGAGCACGACCACCGCGCCGGCACCTACACCTGCGCCGGCTGCGGCAATGTGCTGTTCGAGTCCGACGCGAAGTTCGATTCCGGCTGCGGCTGGCCGAGCTTCACCCAGCCCGCCGTCGAGGGCCATATCGACGAGGAGCGGGACGTCAGCCACGGCATGATCCGCACCGAGGTGCTGTGCGCCAAGTGCAGCGGCCATCTCGGCCATGTCTTTCCCGACGGCCCGGGGCCGACGGGCTTGCGTTACTGCATCAATTCCGCAGCGCTGAAGCTCGAACCCAAATAAACCTTGCGCGCCGCCGGGTTCCGTCATGGAACCCGGCGGCGCGATGTGCTTTTCTTACCTGGTGGTGCGGCCGGCCATGGCGTTGCGGCGGCCGCCAGGGAGGATGCCATGACGCTTGGGACCATCCTGATCATCCTGGTGATCATTTATCTCGTGGGCGGCCTGTCGGGCCGCATCGGCGGCTACGGCTACGGAATGGGTCATTCCGGTATGGGGATCGGCGGCCTCGTCCTGGTGGTGCTGCTCGTGCTGCTGCTCCTTGGCAAGCTATAAACCATTCAAGCCATTGATATCATTACAAATTTCTGAGTTGCGGATCTGCCATGCGCGGATTCATCATCTCGCATCGCGGGGGTCGCAATTTTGTCAAAACGGGCTATATTAGAGGACGAAAATGACATGTGCGGCGCCCACTCCAATGGTGGCCTCTGCCCGTCCCAACCCCACGCGCTTAAAGCCCCAGAGAGATCACGAGGTCTTTGACCATGCGTCCACTGCGTCCGTTCAACTTCAACACTTCCGCCGAGCTCTTCCCCGCTGCGATTCGCAAGAAGAAGCGTGCAGGATTCACCTATCGCCGGTTCGGCACCGCGGCCGAAGCCGTCCAGTTCGCGATGGAGCAGTTGCCGACGGACTCGCTGAACGGCGCCTATCTCCAGGTCGAGGAAGCGCGCTTCGACCAGAACGGCATCCGCTCGCTCTACGAGAGCGAAGCCTTCCCGCTGCCCCGTCACCGCAAGCCGGTGGAAGCCAGCACCGACGCCGCCGACGCGGCATAAGTTTTCGCGAAGCACTCCGATGTGCGCTGAGGGCGCGGTGGCCGAAAGGCCGTCGCGCTTTTTGCGTTTTGGGGCGTGTCAGATGCGAGGCTGCTTGTCGAGCCAGCGGCGGAGCAGGCGCACATTGCGCATGTTGGCACGGAACATGACGTCGAAGGCGTCGCCCGCGAACGGGACGATGCCGACGACGCCATCGAGGGCGACATTGCCGAGCATGCGCGCGGTGATGTACCAGGGCGCCCCGAGCGCCCTCGCCTCTCGCACCAGCCAAAGCGAGATCGCAGTGGTGATGATGTCACCGACGACCGGGATCAACCCGATCAAGCCGTCGATGCCATAGCGGATATTGGTTCCGGGCAGCACGAAGGCGACGTCGAGCAGCTTTGCGATCGCCTCGATCCGCGCGATCCGCTGCTCGCGCGTCAGATTGCCAAACGGGTTGCCCGCGAAGGGACTGTCCTTCCCGAACTCGAAGCGAAACTCGCGAAAGCCCTGCTCCAGCGTTTCGGGCCGGATCTCGTGGCCGTCCTGATCGATGATCGGCCCACGCCCCTCGGTGCCCGAAGAGGCCGCACCCGAGCGGCTTCCCGGACGGGATCGACGCGGAGCAAGAATGTCGTCATCGGGCATGGTCATGGCCTGTAGGGAACGCACCACAGCGGCGGAGGTTGCTGCGGCGTGATCGAAGGTCGCGCCTTCAAGTCTGTGCCGCCGCCGGCTGCGGCTCCGCGACATATCTATGCACGAGCCAGGATGAAATCACCGCCGGCACGAAGCCGACGAGGCCGTACAGGATGAACTGCACCGCGCCCGAGTCCGGCCCGCGCGAGCTGTAGGTCAGCGAGGCCAGGATGAAGGCGAACACGCCGACCAGCAGAATCCGCAGCACCGGGCCGATCCGGCGGATGTGCACCAGGATGTCATCGACCGCACCGATCATCAGCGAGGGCAGGAAGCCGAACAGATAACTGTATTGCAGGGATTTGAAGAACACTGCGAACAGCTTGCCGACCTCAGCGAGACTGGTCTGGGTCCAATAGCCGGACTGATAGGTCGTCGTCAGCAGCAGCAGGAATCCGCCCACGAACGGGCCAACCAGCGCAAACACGAGATAGCGTTTCATCAGGCACCCTCATCCTTCGCCCCGTTATAGCAGCGCCGCGGGAACCTTGAATAGCGGGAGGTGCGGGCTCCGCGCTGGGAACAAGCGGCATAGCGACGGACTTGAAACTCACCTGTCAGATCTGGAGCCGCCGATGTCCCGCAAACTGTTCTTCCTGGCGATGATCGCGCTGACGGCCGTCAGCGGCCTGTCGAACGCGCCCGCTTTCGCGCAAGGCCATATGGGTACGCCGCAGGAGCAGAAGGCCTGTTCGCGGGACGCCTCGCGCTTCTGCCGCAAGGACCTCGGCAACGACATGGCCGTACAAGGCTGCTTGCAAGCCAACAGGGCCAAGCTGTCGCGGTCTTGCAGCAAGGTGTTTCAGAGCCACGGCATGTGAGGACCGGAACCATCCCCCGCGAACGGAGAGTGAAGCCATGTTGCGCGACGAACAGCTCTCGATCCTCAGGGACATCAGCCAATCCATCGCCTTTGCCGACGACCGGCACGGCAAGATAGGCGAGCTGATCGCCGACGGTTACGTGATGAAGGACGGCGATCTGTTCGAGCTCACGGCAAAGGGCGTTACGGCTGTCGAAGAGCACGCAGCCCTTGGCGCAAGCGATGCGGAACAAGCGAGCGTATCCTCCGATCGATTGATCTGATCGCACGCGAGTCGCATTGTGCGTGACGTGCGCGCAACAATTGCGAATTCCTTTTCGCCTGCCATTGCGGCCGCGCGACAATGGCGCATACTTGATTCGGGCGGCGCAGCACTTTTCGATTCGAACATCACGAGAGATCGAGCAACCACATGCGGGATTGAGGTCCCGGCGTGATGGCTGAGACATGCGGCAGGTCAAGCCGCGTGCGGCGCCCCAAAATCAAGTGGCTCAAGCCCACGGAACTCGGGGACGCATTCTGCATGACACGCAATCAGACCATCGCAACTCTCTTCGCCCTCGCCACCACCGCCATCGCAATCCCGACATCGCCCGGCTTCGCGTTCTCGTCCGAAGCGCAGCAGATGTGCTCGGGCGATGCGATGCGGCTGTGCTCCAGTGAGATCCCCGACATCCCCAGGATCAGGGCCTGCATGGTGCAGAAGAAAGCTCAGGTCAGCCCCGGCTGCCGCGCCGTAATGGACCGCGAGCACGCAGCCGCGACATCGCGCAAGCGGGAAGCCACGGCGCAGTAGAGAGAGCGTACCTGCGGCCATCCTTCGAGACGCCCGCCCAAGGGGCGGGCCCTCAGGATGAGGTCTCGTTTCGCGGCGAGATATCAAACCCTCATGGTGAGGAGCCCGCCAAGGCGGGCGTCTCGAGCCACGCAGGCCGAGGTCTCACGGAGTAGAGATCTAGTCGCCCCACTGCGCGAAGGCGTCGTTGAAGGCGCGCTCGCCGGGAGCGCCCTTCTCGATGGCGATGATGGCGCGGCGCTGGTTGGCGTAGACCAGGGGCACGTCGAACCAGGAGCGCTCCTTCAGGAGCTGGACGTTGCGGCTGCGGTCGGCGTCGACGTTGGAGAGGCCGACCAGGAAGAAGCCGTCGGTGACCTTGACCGCGAGGCCTGCGAGCGGCGTGCCGCGTGCCTGCTCGTTCGACTTCATCAGGATGCCCGGCACGTTGGCGACGCCGCCGCCCGAAAAGTCCGCCGGCAGGACGAAGGTCAGCTCCGCGGTATGGCTCGCCGGCAGGGAGGAGTCGGTGTTGCGGCGGAACGACATCGTCATCTTGAACTTGCGGTCGGGGATCTCGATGTCGGCGCGCACGGCGACGTCGGCCTTCTGGTTGCCCGACGCCTTGATCGGCTCGAGCCGCCACACCACCGAGCCGACATATTGCTTGCCCTTCGGATCGGATGGATCCTCGTCGTAGAGCACGACCTTCTGCGCCACCGGCGCGACCGGCTGGTCGCTGGCCGAGGGCTGGCCGACGCGATCCGGAATCTTGGGCTTGCTCTGCGGCTGAGACGAATCCCTGGGCGCCTCCACCACCTGCGTCGGCGAAGACTTCAACAGGTTGGTCGCGGTCTGAACCAGCTGCTTGCCCCAGAGGATGCCGGCACCGACCAGGATCAGCACGATGCCGACGGCGATCGCGCTCTTGAACGGAAAGGCGGAGCCAGTGCGGGCGCGCTTCCTCTTAGGTTCGCGGTCGAGAACCGGGATGTGTGGACGTTGCGACGGCGGCTGCGACTGCGGCGCGTAGCGCTCGGCTTCCTCGATCGATTCGTCGTAGGAGTAGGGCGCGTCCGTCCCGGCGGCGCGATTCTCCAGGCTCGGCTCGAGCCGGTCGAATTCCGGCGAGGGCGAGGGCACGTTGGCGTAGGTGCGGCGCGCCGCGCGGTTGGCCTGCGCGGCGGCGCCGCCGAGATCGTTGGCGTCGGCTGTGATGTCGCGGAAGCCGCGCACGCCCGGTGCCGGCGGCAGCGGCGGCGGAGGTCCCATGTCCGGCGGACGGCGCCCACTGGCGCGATCACGTCCGGCCGGCGGAGGCTCCGGCATCGCCGGCGGTGCCGACGGACCCGGCTGCCGCGGCGCGTCGAAACGCGGAGCCCGTGGCGCACGCGGGGCGTCGCCCTGGTCATCGACGTTGAAGGAGGGCCGGTCGGCGCGCGGCGGCGGCGGAGCCGGACGGGCGCGCGGCGGGGCAGCGCTTTGGGGCGCGGGCGCGTTGCCCTCGGTGGCGCGGGTGCTGGCGCGGCGGAAGGCATCGCCGCTGCCGCTGCTGCGGGCGCCGCCACCGGGGCGCGAGGCCTCGCGGGCACGCTGGGCAGCCTCCGATTCGACCTTGCGGACGGCCTCTTCCAGCGAGAGGCGCTCGCGGGTGATCTCGGATTCGGAGAGCGGCGGCTGCACGCTGCGGAGCTGCGCGATCAGCGCCGTGCGCGCCCGCTCGTAGAGCGCGCGACGGCTCTCGCCGGGAGCGTTGGGGTCCAGGGCGGCAATAGCGCGGGCGATCAGCGGATAGTAATCAGCCATTTCTACTCAATTATACGCGCGTCCCGGTAAGAGATCGTTAAGCCTCAAACGGATTTTGTACCAGGATAGTATCCTCGCGTTCGGGGCTGGTGGAAAGCAGTGCGACCGGGCACCCCACCAATTCCTCGATCCGGCGGACATATTTGATCGCCTGGGCCGGCAGCTGGGCCCAGGACCGCGCATTGGCGGTCGGCTCCTTCCAGCCTTCGATGGTCTCGTAAATCGGCTCGACCCGGGCCTGGGCGCCTTCGCCCGCCGGGAAGTGGTCGATCTCCTTGCCGTCCAGCTTATAGCCGGTGCAGACCTCGATCGTGTCGAAGCCGTCCAGAATGTCGAGCTTGGTCAGCGCCAGACCGTTGATGCCGCAGGTCCGGACCGCCTGGCGAACCAGAACCGCATCGAACCAGCCGCAGCGGCGGGGCCGTCCGGTATTGGTGCCGAACTCGCGGCCGCGTTCGCCGATCTTGCGGCCGGTCGGGTTGTCCTGCTCGGTCGGGAACGGGCCCTGGCCGACGCGGGTCGTGTAGGCCTTGCAGAGGCCGAGCACATAGCCGACCGCGGCGGGGCCGAGACCCGATCCGGTGGCGGCCTGCGCCGCCACCGTGTTGGACGAAGTGACGTAAGGGTATGTGCCGTGATCCACGTCGAGCAGCGCACCTTGCGCGCCTTCGAACAGCATGCGCTTGCCTTCGCGCCGCTTGATGTCGAGCAGCCGCCACACCGTCTCGGCATAGGGCAGGAGCTGCGGCGCGAGCGCGGTCAATTCCTTCAGGATCTCCTTGCCGTCGAACTCCGGCAGGGCGAGGCCGCGGCGCAATGCATTGTGATGCGCCAGCAGCCGGTCGATCTTGTGCGGCAGCGTGTCGAGATCGGCGAGGTCCATCAGGCGGATGGCGCGGCGGCCGACCTTGTCCTCGTAGGCCGGGCCAATGCCGCGGCGGGTGGTGCCGATCGCGGTCGCCGCATTGGCGGATTCGCGATGCGCGTCGAGTTCGCGGTGCAGCGGCAGGATGAGCGTGACGTTCTCGGCGACCCGCAGATTGTCCGGGCTGACCGCGACACCCTGCGACCGCAGCTTCGTGACCTCGTCGAGGAAGGCGGCGGGATCGAACACGACGCCGTTGCCGATCACCGACAGCTTCTGCTCGCGCAGCACGCCCGAGGGCAGCAGCGCCAGCTTGTAGGTCTTGCCGTTGATCACCAGCGTGTGGCCGGCGTTATGGCCGCCCTGGAAACGGACGACGATATCCGCCTGCTCCGACAACCAGTCGACGATCTTGCCCTTTCCTTCGTCGCCCCACTGGGCGCCGACGACGACAACATTGGCCATTCGCGGGTAATCCCTATGCAATCTGTTAGATGCGCCCAGCCCAATCACGGCCGAGGCCGCTCGAACGCGAGGCAGCCAACCGGATAAAGGATGCAGCCTCTGTAAGCAAGCAAGAACGGGGCTTTTTCGGGGCCCAATGCGCTATCCAAGCCCTTGATATCCCCTAAAAATCCGCTTTGTCGGATGGGCTTGACGACGTTAGGCCCGGATGCGGCCATCGACCACTTCGATGATGCGGCCGCAGCAATGGTCGAGCTCGAGATCAATGCGATGCAGCACCTCGTTTCAGTCGGCAGATGTCGGCGAAGCCAGGGCGCGCGGCCATCCAAATTGCGGTAGGTCAACAGGTTACGCCGAATTTCGAGGCATTTGCCTGAGGAGACATTTTGAAACGGGAGCCTTGCTTGTCGGACAGTCCAGCGCAGGCCGACAACCGCTTCTGTCATCTTTCACCCGATCAATTATGCAAGCGACTGGGCTGCGGCCTCACAGGCCTGACCGCCGCAGACGCCTCCGAACGCCTCGATCGCTTTGGGCCGAACAGCGATGCGCGGCCGCGCGTTGAGGGGGCGGCGCGCGCGATCATGCGCCGGCTGCTGGAGCCGCTGTCGCTGATCCTGCTGGTTGCCGGCATCGTCTCGATGCTCACCGGCGACGATATCGGCGGGCTCATCATTGTCCTAATACTCGCGCTCTCGATCGGGCTCGACACCGTCCAGGAAGGCCAGGCGCTGCAGGCCGCGGAAGTGCTCCGCCGATCAGTGGCGCTCAAGGCCGAAGTCAGACGCGACAACGACTTCCGCGAGATCGACGTCGATCGGCTGGTGCCCGGCGACATCCTGCGCGTCCGTTCAGGCGACATCATTCCCGCGGACGCGCTCATCCTGGAGAGCACAGCCTTCACCGCGGGCGAAGCGGCGCTCACCGGCGAACCCTATCCGGTCCAGAAGCGCGCCGGCGCCACCACCGACCCAGACGACACGTCGAATGCACTGTTTCGCGGCGCCGTCGCGCAAACCGGCGAGGCGATCGCGCTCGTCGTCAGGACCGGACGCGACACGGTGTTCGGAGCGGCGGCCTCCGCGCTCGCCGAGGCCCAGACGGCTTCACCGTTCGAGCGCGACTTGCGCGAGTTCGGCCTCGTGATCGCGCGCGCCACGCTCGCGTTGGTGCTGGTCGTGCTCACCGTCCGCGTGGTGTTCGGCCGCCCGGTGATGGACTCGCTGCTGTTTGCCGTCGCGCTCGCGGTCGGACTGACGCCGGAACTGCTGCCGATGATCACCACGGTGACGCTCTCGCGCGGCGCGCTGCGCATGGCCGGCCGCAAGGTGATCGTCAAGCGCCTCGCCGCGATCCACGATCTTGGCGCCATGACCGTCTTGTGCACGGACAAGACGGGCACGCTGACCTCGGCCGAGATCACGCTGGCCAGGAGCCTCGATGCCGCCGGCGGGGACGATGCCCGCGCCGCCCGGCTCGGCGCCATCGCCGCGAAACTCGGCGGCGATCGCGGCTCGCTCGACGCGGCGCTGGTTGCCGGCCACTCGAATGCCGCACAGGGCTGGACCCTTGCCGGCAGGCAAGCGTTCGACTTTTCACGGCGGCTGGGATCCGTGCTCGCGACCAGCCCCGAAGGCGCGCTGCTCATCGTCAAGGGCGCGCCGGAGGCGGTGCTGGAGCTGTGCGTGATGGATGACGGCGCCCGGGCCCGCGCGATCGCCCGCGTGCACGAGCTCGCGAGCGAAGGGCTACGCAGCATCGCGATCGCCTCGCGGCCGTGGACCGGCGCAGCGCGTGAGGTCGAGACCGCCGACGAGACCGATCTCGTCTTCGAAGGTTTTTGCGCCTTCGCCGACCCGCCCAAGCTGACGGCCGCGGCCGCCATCGCACGGCTCGCGGCAACCGGCATCACGCTGAAGATCCTGTCGGGCGACGATCCGGTGGTGGTGAAGCGGCTCGCCGGCCTGGTCGGGCTGAATGCCGACCGCGTCCTATCGGGAGCCGACATCGCCGAGCTCAGCGACGAAGCACTGGCAGTCCAGGTTCAATCGACCGACGCCTACGGCCGGCTAGCGCCCCATCAGAAGTCGCGCATCGTGAAGGCACTCCAGGCCGGCGGCGCGGTGGTCGGCTTTCTCGGCGACGGCATCAACGACGCTCCGGCGCTGAAGGCCGCCGATATCGGCCTGTCGGTCGAAGGCGCGACCGGCGTGGCGCAGGCCGCCGCCGACATCATCCTGCTCGCCTCGGATCTCGAAGTCGTCGCCGACGGCGTCGAAGAAGGCCGGCGCACCTTCGCCAACATCATGAAATATGTCCGGATGGGCGCGAGCTCGAATTTCGGCAACATGCTGTCGATGGCGATCGCCTCGATGGCGCTGCCGTTCCTGCCGATGCTGCCGACGCAGATCCTGCTCAACAACCTGCTCTACGATCTCTCCGAGCTCGGCATCCCCTTCGACCAGGTCTCGCGCGCGGCTACCGCGCAGCCGCAGGTCTGGAGCATGACGCGGCTGGTGCGTTTCGCCGCGATCATGGGACCGTTGTCCTCGGTCTTCGACTTCCTGACCTTCGGCGCCCTCATCCTGCTGTTTCAAGCATCGCCGGACGAATTCCGCACCGCCTGGTTCATCGAATCCATGGCGACGCAGATCCTCGTGATCTTCATCATTCGCACCAACGGCCGACCGTGGCGCAGCTGGCCTGATCCGGTGCTGTCCGTCTCCTCGCTGGTGGCCTTGCTGGTCGCGATGGTGGTGCCTTTCACGCCGCTCGGTGCCTGGTTCGGCTTTGTTGCGCCGCCACCGCTCATGATGGCCGGCATCGCGCTTCTGGTTGTCGTCTATCTCGCCTGCGCCGAACTGTTGAAGCCGTTTGCGATCCGTGCCGGGCTGAAGGGCTGAGCGAGGTTCCGGCCACTGCCGTGCATGGACGCGATGCACCTCGCGCCATTGATATCGGCCGGATTTCCGTGTCTTTGAACGGGCCGGGTCTGAACCGGCCCGGGTGCCGCCGGGCCGGAGGCTTGGCGCATGACGCGGGGCCACAACCATCCAATGTCCGCCACCGACGAGACCACCGGCGCGGCCACGTCCGGCCACAACTGGATCGCCAACCAGCCTTATCTGCTGCTCAGCATCACCGCGCTGTGCTGGGCCGGCAATGCCATCGTCGGACGGCTCGCCGCCGGCCACATCCCGCCGGTGACACTGTCGTTCCTGCGCTGGTTCTTCGCCTTCCTGCTGGTGCTGCCGTTTGCCTGGAAACACCTTGCGCAGGACTGGCCCGCGATCCGCGGCAAGCTCGGCCTGATGGTCACGCTCTCAATCACCGGCATCGGCGCCTTCAACACGCTGCAATATTGGGCGCTGGAGCATACGCAGGCGCTCAACACTCTCCTCTTGCAATCCGCCGCGCCGCTCGTCGTGGCGCTGTGGTCGCTGGCCATCCTCGGCGTACGCCTCACCGCGGCGCAGGCCTTCGGCGTGCTGCTGTCGATGTGCGGCGTGCTGATCATCCTGCTGCATGGCGATTTCACCACGCTGTCGAACATCGACTTCAACAAGGGCGACCTCATCTTCGTCGTCGCGCTGATCATCTTCGCGCTCTATTCGGTGCTGACCTTGAAGCGGCCGCCGATGCACGGCCTGTCGTTCCTCGCCTTCACTTTCGGCTGCGGTGCGGCCTGTCTCATTCCGCTGGAGATCTGGGAATTGTCCGCGCGTCCGGTCATGAAGCTCGACGGGCCGAACCTGCTGACCCTGTTCTATGTCGCAGTGTTCCCCTCGACGCTCGCCTATCTCTGCTTCAATCGCGGCGTCCGCCTGATCGGCGCCAACCGCGCCGCGCCGTTCTTCCATGTCGTGCCGGTGTTCGGCTCGATCATGGCAATGGCATTTCTGGGCGAGCACCCGCAGGCGTTCCACTTCATCGGCTTCGCACTGGTGCTGGCCGGCGTGTTCGTGGCGTCACGGAAGCAGGCGGCATAGGTCCTCTCTCCGCCGTAAGAGAGGGAAAAGCGCCGCGCGGCAGCCAAGCCTACTTCGTCTTGAATTTGCTGTACGCTTCGCTCGTCGCAATGATGACGTGCTCGGCGCAGGCGTTGACGCGATGCGGATCGGCCTCGCTCTCGTAGGCCTCCGACGTCATCATGTCGACGAAAGCCGCAACCGTGGGATAATAGACCAGCGCGACGAAATCCCACTTGTTGCCGTCGTGCGGGCCGAGCGCCACCGCCTTGGCGTCGCCGGTCCAGAGCAGAGTGCCGCCGCGCGCCTTGATCATCGGCACTGTGACCGCACTGTAGCGCAAATAGGCGTCCCAGCCGGAACCGTCACCCGAGCGCGCGTGGAAGCGCATCAGGTTCAACATCACCACCGGTGCATCCCGATCGAGCCGCTCCAGGCCGTCGATGTTCAACATATCAACCGCCAATGCCGCCTCCTCTGGTCATGCCTGCATTGTAGCATTGCGGCCGCGTGACTTGTGTCACGACGCAAATCCGGCGCAAGCTTGTATCCAACGCCAATGACGATCGCTTCGCCCGCGCCACCGGCCTCCAATCCGGCCAGTTGGCTCAACAACCAGCCTTATCTGCTGCTCAGCCTGAGCTCGCTGTTCTGGGCCGGCAACATCGTGCTCGCGCGCCACGTCGGCGCGCATGTGCCGCCGCTGACGGTGACCACGATCCGCTGGTTCGGCGTGTTCCTGATCCTTCTGCCGTTCGCCTGGCCGCACCTGAAGCGCGACTGGCCGAATCTGCGCAAGAGCCTGCCGCTGATGCTGTTCCTGTCGCTGGTGGGCTTTGCCTTTAACAACGCGATCTCGTACTGGGCGATGCAGTACACGGAGGCGCTGAACGCGCTGCTGATCCAGTCGGCCGGACCGCTGTTCGTGGCGCTGTGGTCGCTGGTGCTGTTCGGCGTGCGGCTGACCGGTGCGCAGCTCGCCGGCATCGGGATCTCGCTTCTCGGCGTGCTGATCATCATCCTGCGCGGCGATCTCGCCGCGCTCGCGAGCATCAGCTTCAACAGGGGCGACATCATGTTCGCCTCCTCGCTGGTGGCGTTCGGGATTTATTCCGCCTTCATCCCGCGGCGACCGAAGATCCACCAACTCTCCTTTCTCTCCTTCACCACCTGCTGCGGCGCGACGATGCTGCTGCCGAGCGCAATCTGGGAGGCCTGGAGCGGCCGCGTCCTGCAACTCGACGCGGTGACGCTGGCGACGCTGGGCTACATCCTGATCTTTCCCTCGACGCTGGCCTATCTGTTCTTCAATCGGGGCGTGGCGCTGATCGGCCCGAATCGCGCCGCGCCGTTCTTCCATCTGGTGCCGGTGTTCGGCTCGGCCATGGCGATCCTGCTGCTCGGCGAAAAGATTCAGCCATTCCACCTGATCGGCTACCTGCTGGTGCTCGCCGGCGTCGTGATCGCCTCGCGCCAGGGGTCCGCGGTGAAGTAATTCCGCGCCGCGAGACGAGGCGACAAACTCGCGCCTTCCGATTTCGACGAGGAGACGCTAGGTTCCCCGCCAACGAAAAAAGAGGGAACGAACCGAGATGCTTTCAGCGTTGATCCGAAACCTGCGTGCCATCGGCACGGCCGCCCTTTGTCTCGCCGCCGCATCCGCTGCGCAGGCCGACAACTATCCGAGCCGCAACATCACGCTGGTGCTGCCGTTCGCGGCCGGCAGCGGCACCGACACCACGACGCGGCTGATCTCGCAGCATTTGTCGCAGGCACTCGGCGTCGGCATCGTCATCGAGAACAAGGCGGGCGCCAACGGCATGATCGCCGCCACCTATGTCGCGCGCGCCGCGCCCGACGGCTACACGCTGCTGGTGACCACCAACACCACGCATTCGGCCAATCCCTATCTGCTCAAGAGCCTGACCTATGATCCGGTCAAGGACTTCACCCCGATCGCGCGCACCGGCGACCTGCCTTTCATGCTGGTGATCCACCCGGAGGTGCCGGCCAAGACGGTCGGCGAACTCATCGCCTACGGCAAGGCCAATCCGGGCAAGCTGAGCTATGCCTCGGGCTCGTCCTCGGCGATCGTGTCGGGTGCGACCTTTGCGCACAAGGCCGGGCTCGACCTCCTGCACGTGCCCTACAAGAGCTCACCGCCGGCGCTCAACGACGTCATGGGCGGCCGCGTCTCGATGATGTTCGTGGACATCCTGACCGGCCTGCCGCATGTCCAGGGCAACGCGCTACGCGCGCTCGCCGTCACGACAAAGGACCGCTCGCCGCTGGTGCCGAACCTGCCCTCGATGCAGGAGGCCGGCGTGCCGGACTTCGACATCTCGTCGTGGCAGGGCTATTTCGGACCCGCCGGCATGCCCAAGGAGATCGTGACGCGACTCAATGGCGAGATCCGGAAGATCATCGAGCAGCCGGAGATCAAGGCCAAGCTCGCCACCCTCGGCATGGACGCGTTTTCGGGAACGCCGGAGCAGCTCGGTACGTTCGTGAACGAACAGCTGGTGTTGTGGGAGAAGCTGATCCGCGAGGCGGGAATCGAGAAGCAGTAGGGCGGTATCGTGTCCCGGACGCGGCGCAGCGCGAAGCGGTGCGAGGCAGAGCCGGGAACTAGAATGCGGCAGCATGGGCCCCGGCTCTGCAGCGCACCGCTGAAGAAGCGCTACGCTGCGTCCGGGGCACGAGACCTGCCTTACGCCGCCCGCATCTTGGCGAGGAAGCCGTCGACTGCGCTGCGCAGCGCGCCGGACTGGCTGTCGAGCTCGCGGGCGTTGGTGAGCACGTCGCTTGCCGCCGTGCCGGTCGCTTCCGCGGCCGAGGTGACGCTGCCGATATTGGCGTTGATCTCGTTCGATCCGGCCGCGACCGACTGGATGTTGCGGGCGATCTCGCGGGTCGCCTCGCCCTGCTGCTCGATCGAGGCGGAAATGCCCGCGGTGATCTGGCTCATCTCGGCGATGGTTTGGGTGATGCCGCCGATGGCGGCGACCGCATCGCTGGTCGAGGTCTGCATCGCCGCGACCTGGGCGGAGATTTCCTCGGTCGCCTTGGCGGTCTGGTTGGCGAGGGCCTTGACTTCGGAAGCGACGACGGCGAAGCCGCGGCCGGATTCACCGGCACGCGCCGCCTCGATGGTGGCGTTGAGGGCGAGCAGATTGGTCTGCGCCGCGATCGAGTGGATCAGCTTGACCACCTCGCCGATCTTCTCGGCGCCGGTGGAGAGCTCCTGCACCGTGGCATTGGTGCGCTCGGCGTCGTTGACGGCGCGGCTCGCCACTTCGGTCGAGCGGGTGACCTGGCGCGAGATTTCCGCAACCGAGCTCGACAGCTCTTCGGCGGCGGCGGCAACCGTGCCGACATTGCCCGACGCTCTCTGCGAGGCGGCGCCGACCGTCGCCGCACGCGAAGAGGCGTCGCTGGCGGTCGCGGTCATCGATTGCGCCGTGGCTTGCATACCCGTCGCGGCCGAGGAGACCGAGCGGACGATGCCGTTGACGCTGCGTTCGAAGTCGCTGGCGATGCCCTCCATCGCGCTGCGACGTTCCGCCGCGACACGATCCTTGGCATCGGCTTCGGTCTTTTCGAGGTCGCGAATGCGCAGTGCGTTGTCCTTGAAGATCTGGACGGTCGACGCCATCGCGCCGACCTCGTCGCCACGGCCGACACCGGGAATGTCGCCCTCGAGCTTGCCCTCGGCGAGATCCTTCATGCGGGCACCGAGCAGCGCCAAGGGACGGCTGATGCTGCGGCCGAGCAGCCAGGCAACGCTGCCGGCGACGATGACGATGCCGAGCATGGCCAAGCCGAGCAGCCAGTAGACCGGGCCCATCCTGGCGTCGAGATCGTCAAGATAGACGCCGGTCCCGACGAACATGTTCCAGCCCGGTATTGCGACCGCGTAGGACAGCTTGCGGATCGGATCCTCCTGACCCGGCTTCACATATTCATAGCGCAGGGTCACGTTGCCGTTGGCCGCAACGCCGTCGCGCAGCTCGCGCGCGAGCTTTCTGCCGTTGGTTTCGACGTCGAGCTGATTCTGACCGATCGTCTTGAGACTGGGTGACAGGATGGTCACGCCTTCCATCGTATAGGCGAATACGTATCCGGCGCCTTTGTCATAAGTGAGCGTACTGCCACGACGGCCGAACTCCGCGATGGCCGCATCCTTGGTCAGTTGCCCCCCGTCCACCTGCTTTTGCAGTCCGAGCGCCATGTTGAGCGCCATCTCGACGATGGCGTGGCTCTGTTCAATCCGCGCGTTCAGCATTTCGCGCTTCATCAGGTAGCCGGCAAGAACACCGGAAATGGACAGGCCGAGCAACGTGACGCCGACAAGGATGCCAAGCTTGGGGGCGATCTTCATATTGGTCAACTTCACGGGATTGGCTCCAAGCTTAACGCACGCGAGCGAAACGGTCGCAGTTGAATCAACTTTTAGTGGCGAGCCCTTAGCAACCTGTTACGGGACGCCCCGTAAAAGCCCGGAGAAAACGAGGGGGCCAGTCGCACAAATCGCCGCAACGACAACCGCCGATTGTACGCACCCGCCCCGATTTCGCGTAAAAGACGCAAAGGCCCGCGCAAAGTCCGGGTCACAACAAGAAACCAAATCGGGAGCAGGACATGCCGAAATACAGGATCGTGACGCCGAAGGGCGCGAGCTTCACGGTCGCGAGCAGCGATTATTCCTACGAGCGTGAGGCCCTCGACCCGATCGACGCCGAGATCGTCGAGGCGCCGGCCGACGAGGCCGGGTTCATCGCGGTCGCGAAGACGGCGGACGCGATCTACGCCAAGGGCATCCCGATCACCAAAACCATCATCGACGCGCTGGAGAGCTGCAAGGTCATCACGCTGGGCTCGGTCGGCGTCGACAGCGTCGACATCAAGGCCGCGACCGCGCGTGGCATTCCCGTCACCAACATCCCCGACACCTTCATCGAGGAGGTCGCCGACCACGCCATGATGCTGCTGCTCTCGGGCTTCCGCCGGCTGGTCGAGCAGGACCGGATGGTGCGCAGCGGCCGCTGGGCGGAGGGCCGGCCGGCGTTGTCGAAGATCCCACGGCTGATGGGCCAGACGCTCGGCTTCATCTCGTTCGGCCGCGTCGCGCGTGCAGTTGCGAAACGCGCGGCTCCCTTCGGCCTGCGGATGATGGCCTACGATCCCTTCATCCAGGAAACGCTGATGTCAGACCACGGCGTGATTCCGGCGACGCTGAACGAGGTGTTGTCGCAATCCGATTTCGTCTCGATGCATGCCCCCGCCCGGCCCGAGGTGCATCACATGCTCACCGAGAAGCACTTCCGGCAGATGAAGAAGGGCTCGGTCTTCATCAACACGGGCCGCGGCGCCACCGTGGACGAGGAAAGCCTGATCAAGGCGCTTCAGGAGGGCTGGATCGCCCATGCCGCCCTCGACGTGCTGGAGAAGGAGCCGCCCTCGCACAACAATCCGCTGCTCGGCATGGATAACGTGACCCTGACCGCCCACGTCGCCTCCGCCTCGGCACGGTTCGACGAGGCGCGCAAGCGCCGGGTGGGCTACGAATTGTCACTGGTGCTTCAGGGCATGTGGCCGGTAAGCTGCGTCAATCCGTCGGTGCTGCAAGACACCGCGCTCCGCCGCTGGCAGCCTGTCAGCATGGACCGCGGCCCGAACAGCTAGGCGGGACGGCCGCGAAGGCGCGCCGGCAACCGGAAGGACCCTTCACCGGCGATCAACGCCGGGAAGGGAAACACATAGGGAGGAACCGATGAGGAACGACATCACACGTCGTGATGCCTTGGCGCTGGGCCTGTCCGCTGCGGCAATCGCGGCAACCGGTGCTCCGGCAAATGCCCAATCCGCGATCAAGGCGGCGGATGTCCCCACCCCGAAACTGCCGATCGAGAAAGGCGCATCCCTGCGCATGCTGCGACCGGTGCGTTTCGTCCAGGCCGACGAGGACGTGTTCCGCGCCAATGCGGCGAAATTCACCAAGGAGACCGGCGTCGAGGTCAAGGTCGACTTCGTCGGCTGGGAGGACATCAACCAGCAGACCGCGGTGACTGCGAATTCCGGTGCCGGCCCCGACATCATCATCGGCTTCTCCGACGCTCCCCACATCTATATCGACAAGCTGATCGAGCTGACCGACGTCGCCGACTATGTCGGCAAGCGTTACGGCGGCTGGCTGCCGCTGGCGCAGCGCTACGGCAAGAAGAACAAGAGCGACGCCTGGATCGGACTGCCGTTCGGCGCCACGGCGGGTCCGCTGATCTACCGCAAGTCGATCCTGCAATCGGTCGGCTTCGACAAGGTCCCGGACGACCATGCCGGAATCCTCGACCTCTGCCAGAAGCTCCAGAAGGCCGGCAAGCCGGCAGGCTTCGCGCTCGGCAATGCCAGAGGTGACGGCACCGGTTTCGCGAACTGGTCTTTGTGGTCGCACAACGCGGCGCTGCTCGACGAAGACGGCAACGTCACAATCAACAGCAAGGAGACCATCTCAGCGCTGAACTGGGTCAAGCAGCTCTACCCGACCTTCATCGCGGGCACGACGTCCTGGAATGACGTGTCGAACAATCGCGCCTATTCCGCGCAGGAGATCGGGCTGACCGCCAACGGCGTCTCGCTGTACTTCTCACTGAAGAACGATCCGGCGACCAAGGCGATCGCGGACGATAGTGAGCATCAGCTACTGCCCAAGGGCCTCGCCAAGGTCTCTCCGATGGATGGACTCACGCTCAACGCCATGGTGTTCAAACACAGCCAGTATCCAAACGCCGCAAAGGCCTTCCTGCAATACATGCTGGAAAAGGACCAGTACGAGCCGTGGCTCAACGCCAATTCCGGCTACTGGTCGCAGCCGCTCGCCGCCTATGCGGATGCCGCGGTGTGGGCGCAGGACCCCAAGGTATCGATCTTCAAGAACACCATGAATAGCACTTACTACAGCGGTTATAAGGGACCGATCTCGACCGCGAGCGGAGCGGTCACCGCCGACTACGTGCTGATCCAGATGTTCGCGTCCGTCGCGACCGGCGCTGCCACGCCGGAAGCCGCGGCCGCGGAAGCCGAGCAGCGCTGCAAGCGGTACTTCCGGCGGCAAAAGTAACGCCCGACGATAAAGCGACCGTCGTTGCGAGGAGCGAAGCGACGAAGCAATCCAGACTGTAACTGCGGAGACAGACTGGATTGCTTCGCTTCGCTCGCAATGACGGATGTGGTGACAGCCTAAAACAGGACGCCTGACCGATGTCCGTGACCACACTTCCCACTCTCGCCCTCGCACGACGGCAGCCCTCCTGGCTGGTGCGCCTGTTCGACCACAAGCCGTTCCTGATCGTGATGTGCCTCGCACCCGCGATCGGGCTGCTCACGGTGTTCCTGACCTATCCCCTCGGCCTCGGTATCTGGCTCGCCTTCACCGACACCACGATCGGCAGAAAAGGCGTCTTCGTCGGCTTCGAGAATTTCCAGTATCTGCTCACCGATTCCCTGTGGTGGAACGCGGTGTTCTACAGCGTGGTCTACACGGGCATCGCGACCTTCGGAAAGTTCGCGCTGGGCTTCTGGCTCGCGCTGCTGCTCAACAACCATTTTCCGTTCAAGAGCCTGTTGCGTGCCATCATCCTGATGCCCTGGATCGTGCCGACGGTGCTCTCGGCGCTGGCGTTCTGGTGGATTTACGATCCGCAGTTCTCGATCATCTCCTACCTTCTGGTCGACGTGCTGCACTGGCGCACCACCAATATCGACTTCCTCGGCTCGCCCTGGCCGGCGCGTTTCTCGCTGATCGCCGCCAACATCTGGCGCGGCATTCCCTTCGTCGCGATCTCCCTGCTGGCGGGCCTGCAGACCATTTCGCCCTCGCTCTACGAGGCCGCGATGCTCGATGGCGCCAGTGCCTGGCAGCGGTTCCGCTACATCACCTTCCCGATGATGATGCCGATCCTCGCCATCGTCATGACCTTCTCGATCATCTTCACCTTCACCGACTTCCAGCTGGTCTACGCCATCACCCGCGGCGGCCCCGGCAACTCGACCCATCTGCTGGCCACGCTGGCCTTCCAGCGCGGCATCGCCGGCGGCGAACTCGGTGAAGGCGCGGCGATCGCCGTGTCGATGATCCCGTTCCTCGTGTTCGCGACGCTTTTCTCTTATTTCGGCCTGGCGCGCCGCAAATGGCAGCAGGGAGAGAGCAATGACTGATACCGCCGCCCAGCCGGCCGCCGTCGCCACCACACCGCCGGATACCATGGCCTGGGATTCCGGGCTGCGGCGGCTGATGATGATCTATCTGCCGCTCGGCTGCTTCGTGCTGATCCTGCTGTTTCCGTTCTACTGGATGGCGATCACCTCGTTCAAGCCGAACGCCGAGCTGATGAACTACAAAGAGCACAATCCGTTCTGGATCTCCTCGCCGACGCTGGCGCACATCAAGCACCTCTTGTTCAATACCGCCTATCCGCGCTGGCTGTGGACGACGATGCTGGTTGCGGTCGGCGCGACCACGCTGTCGCTGATCGCGAGCACGCTTGCCGCCTACGCGATCGAACGCCTGCGCTTCCGCGGCAGCCCCTATGTCGGCCTCGGCATTTATCTCGCCTATCTCGTGCCGCCGTCGATCCTGTTCATTCCGCTCGCAACCGTGGTCGTGCAGTTCGGCCTGTTCGACAGCCCGCTTGCCCTGATCCTGGTCTATCCGACCTTCCTGGTGCCGTTCTGCACCTGGCTCCTGATCGGCTATTTCAAGTCGATCCCCTACGAACTCGAGGAATGCGCGCTGGTGGACGGCGCCACACGGCTCCAGATCCTGCGCCGGATCACGCTGCCACTGGCGGTGCCCGGCCTGATCTCGGCCGGCATCTTTTCCTTCACGCTGTCCTGGAACGAGTTCATCTACGCGCTCGCCTTCATCCAGAGCGGCGCCAACAAGACGGTGCCGGTCGCGATCCTGACCGAACTCGTCACCGGCGACGTCTACCAGTGGGGCGCGCTGATGGCCGGATCGCTGCTCGGCTCGCTGCCGGTTGCGATCTTCTACTCGCTGTTCGTCGACTACTACGTCTCGTCGCTGACAGGCGCGGTAAAGGAGTAATTCGTGGCTGCGCGCAAGCGCAGCCGATCGTGCTATCGTGATAGACCGCATGCTGCATTGGCTCCACGCTCCATCGTGACAGCGGGGTCGATCATTGGCGCCGTCGATTGTCGCTCGAGAAAGCGAAAATTGCATGCGTTCGCCAAAGCTCCCATCGTTGTCCCGACGCGGTTTCTGCCTGTGTTGCGTCGGCGCCGCGACCGCCGCCGCTTCGGGATGGCTTAGCCCCAGGCAAGCCTACGCAGAGGCGCGAGGCATCGTCAGCCTGATCAAGGACAGCGCTGCAATATCGCCGATCGTCACGCACAAGCTCCGAAACAACATCACTGTGCTGGAAGGCTCCGGGGGCAACATTGCCGTGCTTACCGGGCCCGACGGCAAGGTCCTGATCGATGCGGGGATCCGCGTCTCACGCCCACAACTCACCAAAGCGCTGGCCGATCTGGGCGCCGATCCCGTCACCCATCTCGTCAACACCCACTGGCATTTCGATCACGCCGATGGCAACGAATGGCTGCATACAGCCGGCGCCAAAATCATTGCGCAGGAAAACACCCGCAAACACCTTGCCGAAGTGCAGCGGGTCGAGGACTGGGACTACAATTTCCTTCCGCTCGGCGCGGGCGGAATCCCCAGCGAAGTCTTTGCCGACAACCGCGAACTTAAGCTCAACGGTACCTCGATCGGCCTGAAGTATTACGGACCCGCGCACACCGACAGCGATATCTCCGTCACCTTCGCAGAAGCCAACATCGTTCACGTCGCCGACATGTTCTGGAACGGCATCTATCCGTTCATCGACTATTCGACCGGCGGCAGCATCGACGGGATGATCGCTGCATGCGACGCCAATCTCGCGGCGATGGACAAGGACACGATCGTCATCGCGGGGCATGGCAAACCGGTCGGCAACAAAGTCGAATTCCAGGCCTTTCGCGACATGCTCGTCGGGATCCGCGACAACGTCGCCCGCCTCAAGAAGCAGGGACGAACGCGGGATGAAACCGTTGCGGCCAAGCCGACCGCGGCCTTCGACGCGATATGGGGGCAATTCGTGATCGATCCCGGCTTCTTCACCCGGCTGGTCTATCAGGGCGTTTGAAAAATCCTTCTCGGCCGTTGGCGAACTCATCGTTTTGAAAGGACATTGACATGAAAACCGTAGAGGCCACACCCAAGCCATCGCTCCTCGATCGTCGCCGTCTCGTTCTTGGGTTATCCGGAGCGGCTGTCGCAGTTGCTTCGACGGCAGCATCCGCGAAGCCGGAGCGCGACGAACACACCGCCGGTGCCTATCCGGTCACCTATCATCGAACCAGGACCGTCGACGGGATCAAGATCTTCTATCGCGAGGCGGGTCCGAAGGACGCTCCCGTTGTGCTGCTACTGCACGGCTTCCCGACCTCCTCGCACATGTTCCGCAACCTGATCCCGGCACTGGCCGACAGGTACCACGTGATCGCTCCCGACTATCCTGGATATGGCCAGAGCGAGATGCCACCGCGCGCGACGTTCAAGTACACGTTCGAACGTTTCGGCGAGCTTGTCGGCGGCCTCCTCGACCAGCTCGGCGTCACCCGCTATGCGATGTACGTCATGGACTACGGCGCTCCCGTGGGCTGGCGCCTGGCGCTCAAGAATCCAGAGCGCATCAGCGGCCTGATCGTACAGAACGGCAACGCCTATGATGAAGGCCTGAAGGAGTTCTGGAATCCGATCAAGCAATACTGGGCCGACGGATCCGATACCAGCCGGCAGGCGCTGATGAAGCTGGTCACGCTGGAAACGACGAAATTCCAGTACACCGACGGCATGTCCGACATCAGCCGCATTTCACCCGACAACTGGGTGCAGGATCAGGCGCTGCTCGACCGTCCCGGCAACAGCGAAATCCAGATGGACCTGTTCTACGATTATCGGACCAATTTGCCGCTGTATCCCGCGGTGCAGGCCTACTTCCGCAAGCACAAGCCGCCGACACTGATCGTCTGGGGCAAGAACGATTTTATCTTCCCCGCCGATGGCGCCCATCCCTACAAACGCGACCTGCCCCAGGTGGAATTCCACCTCATCAACACCGGCCATTTCGCCCTCGAGGACAGGTTCGACGAAATGGTCCCGTTGATCCGCAACTTCCTCTCCCGCAAGATCGCCTGATCATCCCGGAAGGAAACGGACATGTATGCCGCTCTCGACTGCATGGCCGTTATGGCGGCCTCAACTCTGTTCGCAACAGCCGCCATCGCCCAAACCGCCAGAGACGCGCGCGGCCCATCGCCGCTGGTCGCAATCGAAAACGAGGCGCCTGCGCGGTTGATCGTCGATCCGCCGCTCGCCGAACAGTTGGCGCAGGGTCTCGTCTTCATCCAGTACAGCACGGAGAATCTCCGCGTCGTGCCGGTGTTCGGCAAGGGCGCGCTCGACGTATCGCCGCGCATCGGCCACGTCCATATCACGGTCGACGATGCGCCATGGCATTTTGTCGATGCCAGTGGCGAGACCGTGATCGTGGTCGGACTGAAGCCGGGCCCCCACAAGGTCCTGTTGGAGTTGGCCGATCCCACGCACCACGTGATCGACAGCAAGACCGTCAGCTTCGAGATTCCAACACCCCTGAAAAAATAGCCGTCGGCTGCGACGTTTGGCCCGGCTTCACAAAACTGCAATGCGCGGTCCGCATAAGACGTCCTCCGTTAACAGGAGACGCACATGCGCGCGACTTTTCTTGGTACCGTCGCAACGATCATTCTTACCGCGAGCTCCGCGCTCGCACAGAGCGAAGGCGAATTCCCCGCCAAGCTCGCCGGCCATTTGGTGATGCCGGCCGCCACGTTCATCGACGCGCCGGCTGATGCCCCCGCCGATCTCAAGACATCCGGCAAATACACCACCGGGAAGCGCGTCGACGCGCTCGGCACGGTGATGGGCAAGTCCTATGAGCGGGCGACCGGCGTATCATTGCCGTTCAAGGGCCAGCCGTTGCAGGGCCATTCCGGCATCAAGTCGATGGGCGACGGCACCTTCTGGGTCATCACCGACAACGGCATGGGCGCGCGCGCCAATTCGCCGGATTCGATGCTGTACCTCAACCGCTACAAGATGGATTGGGGTGGCGGCAAGATCGAGCGGCTGGAAACCGTGTTCCTGCACGATCCCGACAGACGCGTGCCGTTCCGCATCGTGCACGAGGACACCCAGAAGCGCTATCTCACCGGCTCCGACTTCGACACCGAAGGTTTTCAGATCATCGGCGACACTTTCTGGATCGGCGACGAGTTCGGCCCTTATATCCTGAAGGCCGACAAGACCGGCAAGATTCTCGGCCTGTTCGAGACGGTCGCCGACGGCAAGCCGGTGCGCTCGCCGGATCATTGGGCGGTGTCGACCCCAGGCGCCCCGGGCGCGACCTACACCAACGTCAACCTGCGACGCTCCAAGGGTTATGAGGGCTTCGCCTCCTCGAAAGACGGCAAATTCCTCTACGGCCTGCTCGAGGGCCCGCTGTGGGATGCCGACAAAAAAGACTGGGAGAAGGTCGACGGCAAGGAAGCCTCGCGCATCCTCGAATTCGACGTCGCCGCGGAAAAGTTCACGGGCCGCTACTGGCAATATGTGTTCGAGCAGAACGGCAACGCCATCGGCGACTTCAACATGATCGACCCGAGCGCCGGCCTGATCATCGAGCGCGACAACGGGGAAGGCACGCCTGACAAGGCATGCCCGCAAGGCACCCGCGGCGAGAACTGCTTCCCTGACGTAGCCAAGTTCAAGCGCGTCTACAAGATCGAGCTCACCAACGCCAATGTCGGCAAGCCCGTGCGCAAGATCGGCTACATCGATCTGATGAAAATCAGGGATCCGGACAAGAAGGCGAAGAAGCCGCTCAATGACGGCGTCTACACCTTCCCGTTCTTCACCATCGAGAACGTCGATCGTGTCGATGAAACCCACATCATCGTCGGCAACGACAACAATCTGCCGTTCTCGTCCAGCCGCGATCCCAACAAGGCCGACGACAACGAGTTCATGCTGCTCGATGTCGCGGATTTTCTGAAGGCGAAGTGAGCCCTGCTCTCTCCTCTCCCTCTCCCCGTTCTTACGGGGCCGCGACGAGCTTCGCTCGCGCTGAGAGGGTCGGGGTGAGGGGCCGCTCTCCACAGATGAGATGGCCGTGAGACCTGTACCCCCTCACCCGGATTGCATCTTCGATGCAATCCGACCTCTCCCCGCGAGCGGGGCGAGGTGAAGAACTCCCTAGCCCGCCGGCACGATCACCATGCTCTTGTCCTTCGGCCAGCGAATGCGCCAGGCGAAATTGATGCCCTTGACCTCACCGGGCTTGGCGTCGAACGCCCATTCCAGGACGCCGCGCCGGTCGCGAATGTTGCTTGCGGTCGGCGGCGTGGTCGCAGGCAACATCTCGACGAGGATGTCCTCGCTCTCGCTGACAGGCAACTGATCCTCGATCGCGACTTTGATCGGGAAGTCGTGACCGTTGCGGATTGTGGTCTTGAACGATCGCTCGTCGGTCTTCGAGGTCGTGACCAGGAGGCCGGCCGACCCTTCGTTGCGCTTGAGCACGGCGCGCTCGATCCTGACCTTGTCGTCGGCGCCGAAGCCGAGCCGCACGATATCGTCCTTGGCCGAAGCCGAGAGCTTGCCGCGGCCGACGAAGGTTCCATCGCGATAGATTGCGACCTTGCCTGGCAACAGGCTCGCGTCGTCGGTCTGCTTGAAGCTTGCCTCGAGGAAGGCGGTGGGATCCATCACCGGTGCCGCGCGCACCATGAGATCGGCGGGCACGGTCATCGAGGCGATGCGCAGGCTCTTGGCGCCCTCGGCGGCCCCGAGGCTGACACGGCCGGGAATCTTGTAGGTGGCCTGGAAATCGCCGATCTCGGCAACCGCCTGCTGTTCTTCGGCGCGCTCGCGGATATCGTCGGCTGCCTTGGCCGCGGACGTTTCGATCTTTCGCTGCTGCATTGGCGCCGCCGCAGGCATTGCCGAATCCGAAAGCGAACCCAGCGCCCGCGGCCTCGGCACCTGCGGATATTGTGCGACCAGCGAATTCAGCTCCGGCGCGCTGCCGCCGCGACCGATGCGGACCGTGGAGACGCCGAGCGTGACGTTGGACCAGTCCTCGCCGGTTGATTGCGTGACTTCGGCACGGCGGACAAGCTCGAGCTGCGGCTTGCGGTCCTTCGCACCGGTGTCGAGGCGGGCGTCGTAGAGCGGTAGCCAGCGCGCATTGCGCACATTATAGGTGACCTTCAACGTCGCCTTGGTTGCTGCCGGCGCGGCGATGTCCATGCGGACTTCGAGCTTGCTCGGCGGCTTGGCCTTGCGCTCGACTTCGAGCTGGACGATCTGCCGATCGATCTCGCGCATCTTGCGCGTGGCGTCGCGAACGGCGGTATCGGCGCTCGCAATTTCCTCGCCGACGGTGGCAAAGGCCGTGCGCCATTCGGAAATCGGCCGCGCTTCGCCCTTGTCGCCGATGCCCGCGGGCGACGCTTCCGCAAAATGCTCCGCGAATTTGCGCCGCGCATTGGCCGAGTCGATCGCGCCTTGCAGGTCGGCGCGCTGGTCGTTCAGCGCCTCGATGCGCTTGTCCAGCTCCGGCAAATTGACCGGCGCCGCACGCGGCGTTCGCGCATCGATCGTGCCGATGGTGAGCTTCGCTCCCCCCTCACCCTCCACCCGGATCGAGGAGGTGTCGAGACCAAGCGGGAAGTCCTTGGCAACGAGCGTCGAGTCACCAGACGGCAGGTCCACCGCGATCACGCGGGTCACGGTCGCGCCATCGGGGTAAACGGTGACGGTATCGATGGCCGATGTGGCGTCCAATTCGGCGGCCCATGACGGCGACGCGAATGCCGTGGTCACCAGAACCAGGCTCGTCGTTGCCAAACATTTTGCGGTGATGCGCATCAAGTCCCTCCTCCAAGTCATCGCCGCCGCCAGCCGGACGCGCGATCCAATGCCTCGCCAACATGGTTGGACGCGGCAGCGAAGGAACTGGTTCGATTGGGGTTTCCGTGGGGCGCCGCCGCGGCGGCAGCAAGGCCCGCGACGCGTGGCCGGCCCGCCACGGAGCGCTTAATCCTGAGGGGACGAACCCTGCCCGAAGATGCGGCGAAGCAGGTCTGTCACGTTCTTGGCGCCAGCCTTCTTCAGGATGCCGGCGCGATAGCCCTCGACCGTCCGTGCGCTCAGATGCATGCGCCGGGCGATCTCCTTGTTGGTCAGGCCGGCGGCGAGATGCTCGAGCACGTCGCTTTCGCGCGCGGTCAGGGGTTCGCAGCCGGGCAGCCAGCGCTGCCGGCTGGAGCCGGGCTGTGCAAACTCGTCGATGGCGGCATCGATCCGGTCGACGATGTCACGGGTGCGGAACGGCTTCTCGATGAAGTCGGCCGCGCCGCTCCTGATCGCATCGACCGCCATGGCGATGCTGCCGTTTGTCGCGGTCACCAGCACCGGCGCCATGCAGTTTTCCTCGCGCAGGCGCTTGAGCACGTCGAGCCCGGAGCGATCGGGCGGCATCTCCAGCAGCACGCAGGCCGGCATCCGCGCCTTGGCCTCCGAGAGCAGAGACGCGCCGTCGGCAAAGCAGATCACGTTGTATGCGCTCTGTTGGAGCGCGGTGGACAATTGTTCGCGGGAGGCGGCATCGGTGTCGATGACGAATACCTCACCCTTGGAAAGCATGTTCCCCGGCATAATTCCGATCCAGCAATGTCTTTGGTCAAATGGTCCGAGACGGCAGCGGGGCCTCGTCGCGCCGCGCCGTCATATGCACGGCATTCACGCCCGTGCTTCGGTTTCACTTATGTATGTTCCACGCGGTTCCCGGATTTGACGGATCGGGACATAAACTTTACATTTCGGGACATCTGCGGGAATGGCTGGCAGGACCGGTTCGCATGACCGACCTCATTCGCAGCGCGGGCTTGAGCTATTACCCGGAGGTCGCCCGGTCGGTCGGGCTCGACCCCAGACAGATGATGCGCAAGGTGAGGCTGCCGCTGGCCTGCCTCGACAAGCCCGATACGCCCATTGCCGTCACTGGCCTGCGACGTCTGCTCGAATTGTCGGCGGAGGCGTCCGGAGCCGAGGATTTCGGCTTGCGGCTTGCCGAGCGCGGCGGGCTGACCAATTTCGGCGCGGTCGGCCTGATCGTGCGCGAACAGGCGACCGTTGGTGAAGCGATTGAAGCCTTCTCGCGCTTCATCCCGATCCATCACGACGGCATGAAGCTGGACGTCACCCGCGACAAGCAGACAGTGACTGTCACGCTGCACCTGCGCGGCCGGCAGCCGACCGCCCCGCGCCAGTCGATCGACATGGCGCTCGGCAGCGTCCACCGCATCATCCAGTCGCTGTTCGGCAGCGATTGGCGGCCGCAGGAAGTGCACCTGCATTATCCTCCGCCGCACGACCGCAAGCGCTACCGCGAGTTCTACGGCTGCCGTGTGACCTTCAACGCGGAGGACGATTCGATCCTGTTGTCGGCACACGATATGGAGCGCCGGATCCCGAGCGCGCATCCGCTGATCGCGAGCTATCTGCGCAAGCGGATCGAGGCGATCGAGACGCGGCCGGCAAGCTGGGAGGAGAAGGTCGATGAGGTCGTGCGTCTCCTGCTCGCCGGCGGCGACTGCACGGTCGAGCGCGTCGCCGAGCATCTCGCCTGCACCCGCCGCACCATCCACCGCCACCTCGCCGAAGCCGGCACCAGCTTCTCGGCGATTCTCGACGCCCAGCGCGCCGATCTCGTGGTCCAGCTGATCGATGATCCCGGCCGGCCGCTGGCCGACATCGCCGTGCAGCTCGGCTTCTCCGCGCAGAGCGCCATGGCCCGCTGGTTCCGCAGCCATTTCGGCTGCACCATCACCGGATGGCGCAAAGGCATCCGGCCATTGGAATCACCGACCGTGGCGACCGCGGCTTGAATTCAGCGTGCCGGGACGGGCACGCCCATGATGGCGAGGGGGCGGCGACGGCTGCCGGCGAGCAGCGGCCCGAACGCGAGGGCAAAGCCGAGGAACGCAACGATCCAGCCGCAGGCCGCAATATGCAGCAACGCGTCGCTTTGCGCAGGCCAAACCACCGCCGCGACCCGCGCCAGCGCCGCCACGATGATCGCACCGTAAATGGCTTGTGTCGCCGGCGAAGCCGTCAGCGCCTGTCCGGTATGGCCGAGACTCGCACGGGTCATCACCGCGAGCGTCATGGTTCCGGCCGCACCCGCCATCCAGGCGTGGATGCCCGCGCTCGGCGGCAATGCGCCGAAGACGGCAAAAGCATGCAGGAGGAAGCCGAACGGCACGAACACATAGCCGACATGGAGAATCAAGAGCAGCCGCTCGCGGAAGGTGCGGTCACCGGCCCAGCGCGCAAGCCGCACCAGGTGTAGGCCGCCGACGAGCGCCATCACCGCGCCGGTGAGGGTGCTCAACGGTGCGACGATCCACGAGACGAGCGCTAGCGCGCTGCACCCGATCACCACACCGTCAAAACGCCCGAACGGCACCGGAAGGCGGCCAGGGTTGAACTTGACCAGCCAGTTGCGGGTGAAGCTCGGGATGATGCGGCCGCCGATCAGCGAGATCATCACAACGACCACGCCGATGCCGACGCGGATGCTGACATCGGCCCCACCCGCATAATGCGCTTCGAGATGGAAGGCGACATTGCCGGCGAGCAGCACCAGCACCAGCACTACGACGGGCAGGTTGCGCCAGTTGCCGCCGGCGATGATCTCGCGCGTTGCAGCAGCGACGACCAGCGTCAGGAAGGCGGCATCGACGGCAAGCGCGAACGCCCAGCCGATGTCGGCAGACAGCGTCACCGCGACCCGGCCGGCGATCCAGACCGCAAGCAGCGCGCCCAGAGACGTCCCCTGGATCGGCAGCCGCCCGGTCCAGTTCGGGATCGCCGTGAACAGGAATCCCGTGATCACCGCCGGCAGGAAGCCGTAGAGCATCTCGTGGACGTGCCAGTCGCGCGGCGCGAAAGCGGACGTCACCGACAATTCGCCGTAGAACATCGGCAGCCAGGCCAGGATCGAAAGCCCTGCCTGGATGGCGGCGAGCAGGAAAAAGGGCCGAAAGCTGTTCGCAAACAGCGGCCAGCCCTCAAAGTTGCGGGATCGGGCGCCAGCCATGGGTCAACTCCAGTCGATTCAAATCGTCGTCTGGAAAAATACTGCCGTCCGGCCGGCTCGTTTTTGAGCTAGCGCAAACACCCTGACGATTGCGGGTGTCATCACACTTCCAGCGCCAAGGAGGCAGAATGGCCAAGGTCGACACATCGCTGGTTGCGCATTTGCCGCTGTTTGGAGGCGTCAAACCGGAGGACCTCGAGGAGATCCTGCGCGAGGCCCGCTCGGTGCGCTATCCCAAGAACAGCGCCATTTTCGAGCAGGGCGCGGACGCGCAATCCTTCTTCCTGCTGCTGCACGGCCATGTGCGCGCGGCCAAGACCACACCGACCGGCGAGCAGATCGTGGTGCGCTACGTCGCGCCGGGCGAGACGTTCGGTCTCGCGATGGCGATCGGCGCCGCGCGCTATCCGGCCACGGCGATCGCGGTCGACGACAGCGTCGCCCTGATCTGGCCGACCTCGGCCTGGCCGCGGCTGGTCGAGCGATTTCCCTCGCTTGCCGCCAACACGCTCCAGACCGTCGGCAGACGGCTCCAGGAGAGCCACACCCGGATCCTGGAAATGTCGACCCAGCAGGTCGAGCAGCGCGTCGCTCATGCGCTGCTGCGCCTCGCCAAACAATCCGGCAAGAAGCTCGACCATGGCATCGAGATCGATTTCCCGATCAGCCGCCAGGACATCGCACAGATGACCGGCACCACGCTGCATACCGTGAGCCGCATCCTGAGCGGCTGGGAACAGCAGGGGCTGGTCGAAAGCGGCCGTCAGCGCATCATCCTGCGCGATCCCCATGGGATCGTCGTGCTGGCGGAGCGGAGCCCCGACAGCGGCGCGGCATAGGGCTAGTGGTGAGGGTCGCTTCCGCTTACGGCGAAAGCGCCCCTCACCCGGGAATCCGCGCGCGGCCCGCGCGAATTCCAGACCGGTTCACGCCGGCACGCGGTCGCACAGCGCGGCGAGGAATTTGTCGCGATCGATGCCATGCTCGCGGCAGGCGTCATCGACCGTGTGGAAGGTTGCGATCGGACAGCCCACGCAAGCCATCCTGAAGGCGAGAAACACGCGGATCGTGTGCGGCGCCGTGCGCATGATGTCATCGACCAGATCGTCGGATCCAAAAGGCATGGACAACAACTCCGTTCCGAAACCACGTTAGAGGAGCGGGCGGCGGTTTCTTTGTTGGAGCGCAAGCTACCGCCAGGTCCTCCGCCGTCATTCCGGGGCGCGCCATCGGGCAGCAGACCAAGAGGTGAAATGGATTCCGGGCTCGCGCCAAGGGGCGCGCCCCGGAATGACGGAAAGAGAGACTACACCGCCCGGCTGTGCAGCTGCTTCGCCGGATCCAGATGCGCGTCGAATGCGGCCGCGACGCTGCGGACCAGGAAGCGCGAGTCCTTGGCGACTGCGAGGCGGTCGCCGTCCAGTCTCACGACGCCGTCGGAAATCAGCGGCTTCAGACGCGACGCAGATTTCAGCATTGCCCCGGCCTCTGCGCCATGACGCGCGCAGATGTCGCCGAGATCGGCGCTGAACTCGCACATGATGCGTTCGATGATGTCGGCGCGCAGCCGGTCGTCGTCGGTGAGCCCATAGCCTTTCGCGGTGGCCAAATGACCAGCGCCGATGCTCTGCGCATAGGCGTCGATCTGCACCTCGTTCTGGACATAGCCCTGCGGCAGATGTCCGATCGCGCTTGCGCCGAAGCCGAGCAGAACTTCGCCCTTGTCGGTGGTGTAGCCCTGAAAATTGCGCCGCAGCGTGCGTTGCTCGAAGGCCACAGCCATGGGATCGCCGGGTCGCGCGAAATGATCGAGCCCGATCTGCACGTAACCGGCCTCCTTCAACGCATTGGCAATCGCGCAGGCCTGGTTGTGGCGCGCAAGGCCGTCGGGCAGCACGGCCTCGTCGATCATGCGCTGGTGCTTCTTGAAAGCAGGCACATGCGCGTAGCCGAATACCGAGAAGCGGTCGGGCCCAAGCTCGAGCGAACGTCGTACCGTATCCAGGCACGAGGCAACGGTCTGGTGCGGCAGTCCGTAGATCAGATCGAAATTGATCCCGTTGACGCCGGCGCGCTGGAGCATGTCGACGACGGAAGCCGTCTGCTCAAAACTCTGCACCCGGTTGATCGCGCGCTGCACGACCGGGTCGAAGCTCTGCACGCCCAGGCTCGCGCGATTGACCCCGGAGAGCCGCATGGCCTCGACCATGTCGGCCGTCAGCGTGCGGGGATCGATCTCGACCGCAATCTCGGCCGACGGCAGCACGAAGAACGATTGCCGCATCGCCGCCATCAACTCGGCAAAAGCCTCCGGCGCCATGATCGTCGGCGTACCGCCGCCGAAATGGATGTGCTCGACCTTGATACGCCGGCCGATCGTCTCGGACACCTGCGCGATCTCGCTGCGCAGCGTACGCAGATAGGCCGCGATGAGACCGTCTCGAC
Organism: Bradyrhizobium sp. WSM4873; assembly: GCF_055811355.1. NCBI lineage: Bacteria > Pseudomonadati > Pseudomonadota > Alphaproteobacteria > Hyphomicrobiales > Nitrobacteraceae > Bradyrhizobium > Bradyrhizobium sp. WSM4873. The sequence continues at coordinate 66,565 of NZ_JBVVPS010000025.1, forward strand.
GAACGATCTGGGTATGGCAGCCGCAATACCAGCACATCTCGCGGCAGAACGGCACGTGCAAATAAAGCGACGCGCTGGCCGCCGCCGGGAGCTCCGCCAGCCACCGGGCGTAGGCAGCCGCGCCGATCGCCGGCGAGAAATGAGGTGCGGTCGGGTAGCTCGTGTAGCGCGGCAGTCGTTCCTCGCCGTAGCTCGCCGCAAGATCGGCCCTCATATCCTACCCATTCGTCAATCAATGCTGCGCAGCGGGGCGGCGCATCCCGGATGGCACGAAATTACCCGTTTTCGGGTGCGCTACCTTGCGCTCGCTCAAAGTCCGAGCACGGGATCGGCGCCATGGTGATATTTAATTGTTGCCCTCTGGAGACAGGTTATGGCGTCGTTCGCGCTCGATCTCGTTCTGTGGCTCACCGGTGTTCGCGGCCATATCCCGCGCTTTGACGATTTTCGTCCCGTCCCCACGACGCCCACCGTTGGCGCCAGCCACCTGGTACGCGTAATGGTCATCACGGCCGCCGTTCTCGCCGCGCTGTCGCTCGCGGTTTGGGGCACGGTCTGGGTTGCGATCCAGTTGCTCTAGTCGACAACAATCCATTCACAATAAACGCAATTGAACATGCGAACGATTTGCGGCCGAGGCGGCTGACGTCGGGCGCCATCGCGTCTTTGGTATCGCCGATGCGATCTACGACAAGCTCCCAAGGATTCTACCGGAGGCGAATACGGCAAAAGCTTGTCGCAGCGCAAACACGGTTGCCGGGATCGGCGCACACTGCATTCCGTCATCAAGACCATTTCAGATGAAGGATGCTTCCGATGTTCACCCGCCGAGCCGCATTGATCAGCGCCGCCGCCACCGCCCTGATGCTGGCGACACCCGCCTTGGCTGCCGACGATCTCAAACTGCCGCGCCAGAAGGTCGAGCTGGTCGCTCCGCCGCTCGTGCATGCGCATGAGCAAGCGACCAAGCAGGGCCCCAAGATCGTGGAGTTCACGCTCACGATCGAGGAGAAGAAGGTCGTCATCGACGAGAAGGGCACCACCTTCCAGGCGATGACCTTCAACGGCTCGATGCCGGGTCCGATGATGGTCGTGCACGAGGGCGACTACGTCGAAACGACGCTGGTCAATCCCGCAACCAACTCCATGCCGCATAACATCGACTTCCATTCCGCGACCGGCGCACTCGGCGGCGGCGCGCTCACGCTGGTCAATCCCGGCGAGCAGGTCGTCTTGCGCTGGAAGGCGACCAAGACCGGCGTGTTCGTCTACCATTGCGCACCGGGCGGCCCGATGATCCCCTGGCACGTCGTCTCCGGCATGAACGGCGCCGTGATGGTGCTGCCGCGTGACGGCCTCAACGATGGCAAGGGCCACGCACTGAAATACGACAAGGTCTATTATGTCGGCGAGCAGGACATGTACGTGCCGCGCGACGACAAGGGCAATTTCAAATCCTATGAATCGCCGGGCGAAGCCTTCACCGACACCGAAGAGGTGATGAAGAAGCTGATCCCCTCCCATGTGGTGTTCAACGGCAAGGTCGGCGCGCTCACCGGCAAGAATGCGCTCACCGCCAATGTCGGCGAGAACGTGCTGATCGTGCATTCGCAGGCCAATCGCGACAGCCGTCCGCATCTGATCGGCGGCCATGGCGACTATGTCTGGGAGACCGGCAAGTTCTCCAACGCGCCGGAGACCGGGCTCGAGACCTGGTTCATCCGCGGTGGCTCGGCGGGAGCTGCGCTGTACAAGTTCATGCAGCCCGGCATTTACGCCTATGTCACGCACAATCTGATCGAGGCCGCCGACCTCGGCGCCACCGCGCACTTCAAGGTCGAAGGCAAATGGAACGACGATCTGATGACGCAGGTGAAGGCCCCTGCCGATATCCCCGCCCCCAATACCAACTAGACGCGACGAGGGGCCGGTGATGACCGGCCCCTTTTCCTTGGGGAACGACCATGCTGATCGCATTCAAGCTGAAACTACTGCTCGCCTGCGCCGCCGGGCTCGCGGGGCCGATCGCGGTAGCGCCGCTGGTGTCGGACATCGGGACCCACGACACGGCGGCGGAGCCTGCCATCGTCAGGGTCGCGCCAGGCAGCCTGTCCTATCGCGAGGCCGGCGATTTCACGCGTGCCGGGCAGCAGGCGGAAGCGCCGCTGCGCGCGATGCGCTTCGAGAGGCCGCTGCACATCATGCGGCATCAGGTCTCGTCATCCGACTATCAGATTTGCGTGCAGGAGGGAGCTTGCCGCGCGCTTGATCGCGGCGTGGCAATCGCCTCCGATCGACCCGCGGTGCAGGTGAGCTGGCATGATGCCGAGGCTTATGCGGGTTGGCTCTCGCGCAAGACCCGTCACAACTACCGCCTGCCAAGCGACGCGGAATGGGCCTTTGCGGCCGGTTCCAGATTCAGGGATGACGGCCTTCCGGTGGACGCAGCAGATCCATCGAAGCGCTGGATCGGCCGCTACGAGCGTGAGTCCGAACGCGACCTCTTCGACACGACAGCCTATCCGTTCGGCAAGTTCGGTGTGAACGAGCACGGCATTCAAGATCTCGCCGGCAACGTCTGGGAGTGGACCTCGACCTGCTTCGTGCGCTCGCGCACCGACGTGGCCGGCAACACCGGCAAACCGACCGTGAACTGCGGCGTGCGTATCGCCGAAGGTGCGCACCGCGCCTATGTCACGGATTTCATCCGCGACGCCCGCGCCGGCGGCTGCGCGCAAGGCGTGCCGCCCGCCAATCTCGGCTTCCGCCTGGTGCGCGAGGAGCCGTCGTGGGTCGCAAGCGTGTCGGCGCGGTGGAGTCGGGCATGGTCGGTTAAGTCGTGATGCGATTGAGGTGGCAATGTGCCCGCTGCCTCCACAATGTCGTCCTGGCGAAAGCCTGGACCCATAGCCACCAAGCAAAGTTTGGCGAAGACTCGCGTTGACAGCCCATGGGACTATCGCCGACCGCGATCGATAGACCTCGCGGTATGGGTCCTGGCCTTCGCCAGGACGACACCGAAGATGTGGTCACGGCGGCGCCAAGCTGAAACGAAAATGGCCGGAGCGAAGCCCCGGCCATTTCGCGATATTTGCAACCGCCTTACGTGTTCTTCAGTGCGACGCGGAATTCGGCTTCGGTCTTGGCCTTGACCTCGTCGAGCGAGACGCCGTCGGCGAGCTCGATCAGCGCCATGCCGCCGCTACCGTGCTTGTCGATGGTGAAGACGGCCAGGTCGGTCACGACCATGTCGACCACGCGCTCGCCGGTCAGCGGCAGATTGCACTGCTTCAGGAGCTTTGGACCGTCCTTGGCCGAATGCTCCATCACAACGACCACGCGCTTGACGCCGGCGACGAGATCCATCGCGCCGCCCATGCCCTTGACCATCTTGCCGGGGATCATCCAGTTGGCGAGATCGCCGTTCTGGGCCACCTGCATGGCGCCGAGGATCGACAGATCCATGTGGCCGCCACGGATCATGCCGAAGGAATCCGCGCTCGAGAAGTACGAGGTGGACGGCAGTTCGCTGACGGTCTGCTTGCCGGCGTTGATGAGATCGGCGTCCTCTTCACCCTCGTAGGGGAACGGGCCCATGCCGAGCATGCCGTTCTCGCTCTGAAGGCTGACGTCCATGCCGTCCGGGATGTAGTTCGAGACCAGCGTCGGGATGCCGATGCCGAGATTGACGTAATAGCCGTCACGCAGTTCCTTCGCGGCGCGCGCAGCCATCTGTTCACGGGTCCAGGCCATGTGTATCTCCTGATACGCTTAAGCGGCGGTGCGCGGGCGGGTGTTGCGGAATTCGATGCGCTTCTTGGCCGTTCCGACCTCGACGATGCGCTTGACGAAAAGACCGGGCGTGTGGATGTGGTCGGGATCGAGTTCGCCGGCCGGAACCAGATGCTCGACCTCGGCCACCGTGACCTTGGCGGCCGTCGCCATCATCGGGTTAAAGTTGCGCGCGGTCTTGCGGTAGATGAGGTTACCTGCAGTGTCGCCCTTCCAGGCGTGGACGATGGCGAGGTCGGCGAACAGGCCGCGCTCCATCAGGTATTTCTGTCCGTCGAATTCCTTCACTTCCTTGCCTTCGGCGATCAGCGTGCCGACGCCGGTCTTGGTGTAGAAGGCCGGAATGCCGGCGCCGCCTGCGCGAATGCGCTCGGCCAGCGTGCCCTGCGGATTGAATTCGAGTTCCAGCTCGCCGGCGAGGAATTGCTGGGCAAACAGCTTGTTCTCGCCGACATAGGACGAGATCATCTTCTTGATCTGGCGGGTTTCGAGCAGGCGGCTGAGGCCAATGCCGTCGACGCCGGCATTGTTCGAGACCACCGTCAGGTCCTTGACGCCGGAGTCGCGGATCGCGTCCGACAGCGTCTCGGCGATGCCGCAGAGGCCGAAGCCGCCCGACATGATCATCATGCCGTCTTTCAGAACGCCCTCGAGAGCCGACTTGGCGTCGGGATAGACCTTGTTCATGCAAATTACCTTCGAGTGAACCTTCGGCTTGCAGGCGTCGCGCCTTAGTGGCGGCGATTATTAGGCGAAATCGTCCGAAGCCGTCAATGATACGGGGTTCTCCGCTCCGCCCCTGGGTGATAGAAGCTGCCCAAGCCATGGGCGCAACCGTTCCCGCGGCCTTGAAAGCGACAAGAAAACCCATCAAGTTGCGGCACTTAACACAATAGGTCTTGGGCGTGGGGCGCGCAGGTTTCCCGGCCCGCCTTCTGGCTCCAGCGACAACTCGATCAGGACATGCCATTGACCATGGCCCAAGGAATGAAGCGCCTCGGGACGCCGATCGCGGCGCTGCTCGGCGTGGCGCTCATCGCCCTGATCGCGACCTCATGGCTGATCAACCGCGACGCGCTGCGCAAGGCGGTGGAAACGCAGATCCGCGACGTCACGGGGCTCGAGGTCAATGTCGCAGGCGCGATCGATATTTCCGTGCTGCCGGCAAGCTACATCTCCTTCCATGACGTCGGTCTGAAGGGCGGCGGGACCAGCGACCCCGCGCTCCATGTCGACGTGCTTACCGCGAACCTGCGGCTGCTGCCGCTGTTGCTGCAACGGTTCGAGATCGCCGACCTGATGCTGCTGCGGCCGCGCATCCATGTCAGCCTGAAGCCGGACGGCGAAAGCAACTGGACGCCGTTCATCCAGACCATCGCGCGCACCATGAAGCCCGGCGCCGAGAATCAAGTGTCGTTCTCCGAGATCCGGATCCAGGACGGCGTGCTCAACTACGAGGACGCCGCCACGCACGGCACCGAGAAGTTCGAGGACATCGACCTGTCGCTGGCCTGGCCTTCGATCTCGCGCTCCTTCGCCGCGACCGGACAATTCGACTGGCGCGGCGAACGGGTTGACGGCTCGATCAGCTTTTCCGATTTCGTCGCCGCCCTCTCCGGCGAGCGCTCGGGGTTGAAGGCACGGATCGCGAGCGCACCGCTCAAGCTCGCCTTCGACGGCAGCGTCGCCAACCGCACCAGCCCGATGATGGAGGGCACGCTCACCATCGACAGCCCATCCTTGCGCAACGCGCTGCGCTGGACCGGCCAGCCGCAGCCCGCCAGCGGCGGCTTCGGCCGCTTCGCGCTGAAGGCGCGGGCCAATGTCGTCGGCGCCTCGATCGCGCTCACCAACGTCAATGTCGAGCTCGACGGCAACACCGCCGAGGGCGTGATGACCTACGCGAATAACGGCCGGCAGACGCTGCAGGCGACGCTCGCAGCCGACGCGCTCGACTTCACACCCTATATCTCGACCTTCCGCCTGCTCGCGAGCGGCGCGCGCGACTGGAACAGGCAGCTGTTCGATCTCAACGCCCTGTCGACCACCGACCTCGACATGCGCCTGTCGGCCGCCAAGCTGACGGTCGGGGCGTCCAAACTCGGCCGCACCGCGATCGGCGCGAATCTACGCAACGGCACGCTGGCGCTCTCGGTCGGCGAGGCCCAGGTCTATGGCGGCATCGCCAAGGGCTCGTTCGGCATCGCGCGCTCCGACACCGTCGCCGACATCAAGGCGCAATTCCAGTTCACCGACGTCGATCTTCAGGCCTGCGCCTCCGAGCTGTTCGGTATCAACAAGCTGTCCGGGCGCGGCAACATCAACGTTTCGCTCCTCGCGTCCGGCTCGAGCCCGTTCGGCCTCGTGCAGTCGCTCGACGGCAGCGCCACCGTGACCGGGCATGACGGCGCGATCGCGGGCTTCAATGCCGAGCAGCTCCTGAAGCGGCTTGAGCGGCGGCCGCTGTCCGGCGGCGGCAATTTCCGCAACGGCTCCACCCCTTACGACAATCTCACCATCGCGGTGAAGTTCTCCGATGGCGTGGCCACCGCCGAGGACATCCGCGTCGAGGGACCTGCGGCGAAGATCACGATGACCGGCACCGCCTCGGTGCCGGCGCGCGAATACGACATGAAGGGCGTGGCCAGCCTCAACAGTGCGTCGGGGTTCGAATTGCCCTTCGTAGTGCAGGGCCCCTGGGACGACCCCCTCGTCTTTCCCGATCCGGAAAGCCTGATCCGCCGCTCGCCGGCCTCTGCGCCCCTGCTCGACATGCTGAAAGACCGCAAGCCGGGCGACGCGGTGCGCTCCGCCATCGAGCGCATCACCGGCACCGGAAAACGTCCCGCACCGGCCGAAGCGCCGACGGCGGAGAACGCCAAGGAAGGCGCGAAGTCCAATTAAGGACGGCGATCATGCGGCACCAGCCGATCGGCGCGAATTGATCAGGGCGCATCGATGCGGCGATTGGATCGATGCGCCCATTAAGCATCTCCTCTCGCCCGACACCCCCACGACCTATGTCTGACAACAAGCCGCTAGATCGGACTACCGCCATGCGCTAGTGTTTTATACGACCGGTTAAAAACACCGGCCGTTTGAGGGAGAAAAACGTGAAATCCAAGGTTATTGGCGCAGTATCACTGGCGGTCGCTGCGGCCGGGCTGTTTGCAGCCGCTGCACCCGCATTTGCGCAGCAGAAGACGATTACGGTCTGGTGGGGCAAGGGCTTCTACCGCTCCGAAGACGACGCGCTGCTCGACACGATCAAGAAGTTCGAAGCCAAGACCGGCATCAAGGTCGAATTGTCGCAGTACGCGATCCAGGACATGATTCCGAAGACGGTGGCCGCACTCGATTCAGGCACCGTGCCCGATGTTGCCTATTCCGACACCTACGACGTGCAGGTGCAGGGCAAGTGGGCCTACGAAGGCAAGCTCGAGGACCTCTCCGAGATCATGGAGCCGATCAAGGATCGGTTCGTGCAGAACACGCTGGATGCGTCGATCCTCTACAACGACGTCACCAAGAAGAAGGCCTATTATGGCTTCCCGCTGAAGCAGCAGAGCATGCATGTCGAGATCTGGAACGACATGTTGGAGAAGGCCGGCTTCAAGCTCGCCGACATCCCGACGGACTGGGCGGGCTACTGGACGTTCTGGTGCGACAAGGTGCAGCCGGGAATCCGCAAGGCCACGGGCCAGCGCATCTATGGCGTCGGCCAGCCGATGGGCGTCGAATCCACCGACGCCTTCCAGTCGTTCTACACCTTCATGGACGCCTACCACGTCAAACTGGTCGACGACGACGGCAAGCTCACGGTCGACGATCCCAAGGTGCGCGAGAACCTGATCAGCGCGCTGAAGGACTACACCGACACCTATATCAAGGGCTGCACGCCGCCGTCCTCCACGACCTGGAAGGATCCGGACAACAACGTCGCCTTCCACAACAAGACCATCGTGATGACCCACAACTTCACGATCTCGATCGCGGCGAAGTGGTTCGAGGATTCCCAGAATCAGTCTCTGACGCAGGAGCAGCGCGACGCCGGCAAGAAGGCCTATGGCGAGGACATTATCACCGCGTCCTTCCCGAAGGCTCCGGACGGTTCGACGATCCGCTACCGCTCGGACGTCAAGACCGGGCTGGTCTTCTCCGTGGCCAAGAACAAGGCCGAGGCCAAGCAGTTCATCGCCTTCCTGCTCCAGGAAGAGAACGTCCGCCCCTATATCGAGGGTGCGCTCGGCCGCTGGTTCCCGGTGACGAAGGAAAGCCAAGAGAGCCCGTTCTGGCAGGCCGACCGGCATCGCAAGGCGGTCTACGCGCAGTTCAAGGGCGGCACCGCCCCGTTCGACTTCACCAAGAACTGGAAGTTCACCATCCTGAACAACGAGAACGTCTGGGCCAAGGCGATGAACCGCGTGGTCAGCGAGAAGGTGCCGGTGGACAAGGCGGTCGACGAGCTGATCGCCCGCATCAAGGCGGTCGCGGGCTGATCCCGGACTGCAATAAGGTATATGCTAATACCGGTCGCGGCTCTCCGCGACCGGTTGCTTTCGGTGGGTATGCGATATGGCGATCACACTTTCCGGCTCAGACACAATTCCGGCCCCTCCCCTGTCGGCGCGCCTGACCACGCAGCAGGTCTGGGGCATCTTGCTGCTTGTGCCCTATCTACTCGTCTTCCTGGCCTTCGTCCTCTATCCCGTCGGCTACGGCCTGTGGCTGGCGCGCGATCCGGCGAACTATGTCGCGCTGTACAACGACCCGATCTTCGCGCGCGCCGCGGTCAACACGCTGATCTTCCTGGTCATCGGCATCAACGTGAAGATGCTGATCGCGCTGTTCCTGTCCGGCTTCTTCGCCCAGCAGCGCCCCTGGATCAAATGGCTGTCGGTGATCTTCATCCTGCCCTGGGCGGTGCCGTCGATCCCGACCATCCTGTCGGTCCGCTTCATGCTCAATCCCGAATGGGGCATGGTCAACCATTTCATCTTCTCCCTCACCGGCGATGACGGCCCGAACTGGCTGAACGATCCGACGGTCGCGCTGACCATGGCGATCGCCGTGCATATCTGGAAGTCGCTGCCGTTCTGGACGCTGATCCTGCTGACCGGGCGGCTCGCGATCGCGCAGGACCTGTACGAGGCGTCCGAGGTCGACGGCGCCAGTCCGTGGCAGAAATTCCGCTTCATCACCTGGCCGTCGATGCAGATGCTCTACGTCACCTGCACGCTGCTCTCGATGATCTGGACGCTCGGCGACTTCAACAGCGTCTATCTGCTTACCGGCGGCGGGCCGGCCGACCTCACGCATGTGCTGTCGACGCTCGGCATCCGCTATCTCCGGCTCGACCAGCTCTCGCTCGCGATGGCCTCCATCGTCTGCGCGATACCGTTCGTGCTGCCGCTGATGTACTTCATGATGAAACGGTTGTCGCGATGAAGCTTCCCACCCTCCGCGAAGTTGGTACCGAAGCCAAGCTCCTGCTGATCGGCATCCCGGTCTTCATCTGGACCATGATTCCGATCTACCACATGTTCCTCTTCGCGATCTCGCCGAAGGAGGACGCGTTCTCGGGCAAGCTGTGGCCGGATCATCCAACGCTGCACAACTTCCACATCGTGTTCTACCAGGAGCACTATTTCCTGCGCGACTTCTGGATCCAGTTCTGGAACTCGACTGTGATCGCACTGGCCGCCGGCGCGCTGACCTTGTTCATCGCGACCGCCGCCGCATTCTCGATCTCGCGGCTTAAGGTGCCGGGCGGCCGCTGGGTGATGAATCTCGCGCTGTTCACCTACTTCATCCCGGCGGCGTTCCTCGCCGTGCCGATGTACCGCACCATGGGCAATTACGGCCTGCTCAACAATCACTGGTCGCTGATCCTGGCCATGGTGACGATCGCCTCGCCTTACGCGATCTGGGTGCTGAAGCAGGCGTCCGACAAGCTGCCGGTCGAGCTCGACGAGGCCGCCGTGATGGACGGCGCGACCACGCTGCAGCTGTTCCGCCTGGTCTATGTGCCGCTGATGATGCCCTCGCTGGTCGCGATCGGTACCTATGCCGTGCTGCTGGCCTGGAACGAATATCTCTACGCGTTCCTGCTCTTGTCCAAGGACACCGACATCACGCTACCGGTCGCGCTCGGCAACTTCCTGGCCGCCGACGACTCGCCGTGGGAGCTGTTGATGACCACCGGCTTCATCTACGCGCTGCCGCCGGCCGCGGTCTATTACGCCTTCAAGCGCTACATGGTGGGCGGGCTCACGGCAGGTGCGGTGAAGTCCTGACGCAGCAGGACGGATCGGGACGCCGCAAGCACGGCGCTTGAGCAGGCCAGCGGACAATTGAAAGTTGTCCGCGCCTGCTCTAACTTGCAGCCCGCAAAGCCAGCGGGGCGCTCATGCGCGGCAACGATGCACTCCATCTCGGCCTGATGCTCGGGGCGCTCGCCGCGTCCTATCTGGTGCCGTTCGAGCTGTTGCTGCTGGCTTATGTCGTGCTCGGTCCAGCGCACTATTTCACCGAGATCTCATGGCTGCACGATCGCAGCTACTATCTGCCTCACCGCGGAATTGCCGCTGTCCTGGCGATTGTCGCCGTGGTCGCGGCCCTGATCGACAACGCATCCTGGTTCGGCTTCGCAATGTGGGGCGCGCTGGTCGTGTGTGCCATGCTGGCGGCCACCACCTCGGCGATCGAAAGCATGCTGCTGTTCATGGCGGCCATCGCGCTGTCCGCGATCATGTATTCGAGCGGGTCGTCACTCGCGGTCATCGGCATCCTGATTCCGACCCTGATCCACGTCTGCCTGTTCACGCTGATCTTCATGGTGCTCGGTGCCTACCGGTCCGGTAGCCGCGTGCAGGCCGCGCTGGTGGCCGTCTACCTTGTCGCGCTCGCCACGATTCTGCTGCTGCCGCCGACCGCCGAAGTCCGGATCGCAAGCTTTGCCCGCGTCGGACAGGACTACTTCGGCAATGTCGGCCCGGCCCTCGGCCGGCTGTTCGGCGTGCCAGGTCTCGTCCTCGACACCAGGCTGACCAGCCTGCTCGCGTTCGTCTACACCTATCATTATCTCAACTGGTTCATCAAAGCCGACGTGATCCGCTGGACCGCTGTGCCAAAGGCGCGCCTGGCGGCGATGGCCGGCGCCAGCGCCGTCTCGACCGCGCTGTACTTCTACGATTATGCCTTCGGCTTCACCTTCCTGCTGGCACTGAGCCTGATCCATATCCTGCTCGAATTTCCGCTCGACAGCCTCGCGCTGCGGCAGCTTGGATCCGCCGTCCACGGGGCGGTACGCGCGCGGTACGCAGAGCCCGCCGCGGCCTCCGGGACACGATCGCGTTCTACTGGCGCCAAAGCTGTGAAACGTGCATCCCGATCACACTGATTATCTCACCGCGCTCTTGCGGCGATACGCGATCAGCAGCGCGATCGTCGAACCGATGAAATAGCCGGCGGTGGCGCCTGAGATAGCGCGGCCGACGATGATGGCCAGCGCACGATCCCCCGCATCGATCGCCGAGATCACGCCGACCGCATATTGCGAGGCGAAGACAATCAGGTTGCGGACCAGACCAATTGGACTGCCCGGACGGATGATCTGCCCGGTCGCGTGATCCACGTCGAAAGGGCGCGGCGTCAATACACCTAGTGGCAGCAGCGCGAGTGCGGCCACGAACCATGCGGCCAGCGGCCATGCGCTGTCCTGATGCCCGAAGCCGATCCGAGACATCCCCCAGACGATGAACACCACTGGCACGATCAGCGCACGCCAGATCGGCGTCGTGCGCGGCTGCATTGCCTGCACACCTTGCCAGATGAGATAGGCAAGCAGTGCGAAGACCCATACCGGGGTATGCACCAGGACCTGATAGGCGAACGTCATCATCGCCTCCCCTCTCAAAGCGGCGCAGCGCTCTCGCCCTGCGAACTCGACAGTTTCGAGGCGAGCGAGGCGATCACGATGACGACCGCGATCAAGGCGATCACCAGCGTGCAGATCGCGTTGATCTCGGGCTTCACCCCCAGCCGCACCTCCGAATAGATCCGGATCGGCAGCGTCGCCGAACCCGGGCCGGTGGTGAAGCTCGCGATCACGAGATCGTCCAGCGACAGCGTGAAGGCGAGCATCCAGCCGGCGACGATCGCGGGCGCGATCAGCGGCAGCGTCACGGCCACGAACGCGCGCACCGGGTCGCAGCCGAGGTCCATCGCGGCCTCTTCCAAGCTGCGGTCGAGCGAGCCGAGGCGGGACTGGACGACGACGGCGACGAAGCACATCGTCAGCGTGGTGTGCGCGATCGTCACCGTCCAGAAGCCCCGCTCGGCGTTCAGCGCCACGAACAAGAGCAGCAGCGACAATCCGGTAATCACCTCCGGCATCACCAGCGGAGCGTAGAGCATGCCGGAGAACAGGGTGCGGCCGCGAAACCGCTCGCCGCGCGACAGCGCCAATGCGGCGAGCGTGCCGAGCAGGGTCGCAATGGTCGCCGAGGAGGCCGCGACGCGCAGGCTCATCCAGGCCGCCTCGATCATGGCACGGTCATTGAAGAACTCGTGATACCAGCGCAGCGACCAGCCGCCCCACACCGTCACCAGCCGCGAGGCGTTGAAGGAATAGATCACGAGGATCAGGATCGGCAGGTAGAGGAAGGCCAGGCCCAGCGCGAGCGAGGCGACGTTGAAGCGTGAAAGGCGGGAGACCTTGCGCATCGCCTCACCGCCCCTGTTCCAGCTGCCGCTTCTGCAGCCGCTCATACAGCAGCAGCGGGACCAGCAGCACCACCAACAGCACGATGGCCGCGGCCGAGGCGACCGGCCAGTCCTTGTTGGTGAAGAATTCGAGCCACAGGGTCTGGCCGATCATCAGGGAATTGGAGCCGGCCAACAGATCCGGAATGACGAACTCGCCGACGATCGGGATGAAGCACAGCAGCACGCCGGCGCCGACGCCGGGCAGCGACAGCGGGAAGGTGACGAGCCAGAACACCTGCCAGCGCGGCGCGCCGAGATCGGAGGCGGCCTCCTCCAGCACCGGCTCCATTTTGGCCAGCGTGGCGTAGAGCGGCAGGATCATGAACGGCAGGTAGGAATAGACGATGCCGATATACATCGCGCTGTCGGTGGAGAGCCATACCACGGGTTGGCTGACCAGATGCAGCGCCAGCAGGATCTGGTTGAGCAGGCCGTCATGCTGGAGGATGTTGATCCAGGCATAGATGCGGATCAGGAACGAGGTCCAGAACGGCACGATCACGAGTACCATCGCCACGGCTTGCCAGCGCGCCGGCAGCCGGGCCATGCCGTAGGCGATGGGATAACCGATCAGGAGCAACAGCGCCGTCGCGGTGACCGCGACGGTGAGGCTACGCACATAGGCGAACACGTAGATGTCGTCGGAGACGAGCAGCCTGAAATTGTCGATCGACAACGCGGCAAAGGCGGCCTTCAGCGCCCCCCATCCCGCCATCAGATCGAACACCGGCTCGTAAGGCGGCTGCGCGATCGCCGTCTGCGACAGGCTGATCTTCAGCACGAAGCCGAACGGCACCAGGAAGAAAAGCACCATCCAGACATAGGGCGCGATCGCGGCAAGGCGAGCCGGTCGCGCAAAAATGCGGCGCGCGCTCATGAGGGCAGCACCATGCAGTCGTCAGGCGTGAACCAGGCGACGACCGGCTGGTTCAGGCTGTAGGCGTCGACGTCAAGGCGCGCGCTGTTGGTGACCGAGGCCTGCAGCATCCCTCCGGCATCGAGCTTCACCTTGTAAGTGGTGGTTCCGCCGAGATAGCAGATGTCGGCGATCACGCCGTCCAGCTGGTTGATCGCCGTTTCATGACCGGCTTCCCTCACCGGACCACGGCGCGACAGCTTGATCTTCTCGGGGCGGATCGCAACCGATAATCTGACCTCACCGAACGGCCCGCGCGGCTCCGCCACCACCAGCGGTCCCGCATCACGCGTGCCTATGACCAGACGATGACCGTCGCGTAATTTGGACTCGGCGTCGAACAGGTTGATGTCGCCGACAAACTCCGCGATCCAGCGCGAGCGTGGCGCCTCGTAGAGTTCACGGGGACTCGCGACCTGCGCCAGCTTGCCGTCCCTCATCACGCCGATCCGGCTCGCCATCGTCATCGCCTCTTCCTGATCGTGGGTGACGATGATGAAGGTCATTCCGAGCCGGCGCTGCAGCTCCATCAGCTCGCCTTGGGTGTTTTCGCGCAGCTTCTTGTCCAGCGCTGCGAGCGGCTCATCGAGCAGCAGCAACTGTGGCCGTCGCGCCAGTGCGCGCGCCAACGCCACGCGTTGGCGCTGGCCCCCGGAGAGCTGGTCGGGCTTACGCTTCTCGAGCCCATCGAGCTTCACCAGCGCGACCATCTCCGCCACACGCATGGCGATGTCTGCGCGCGCCATGCCGGCGCGCTTCAGGCCGAAGGCGATGTTGTCGCGCACCGACAGGTGCGGAAACAGCGCGTAGTTCTGGAACATCATGTTGATCGGCCGCTCATGCGGCAGCGCCTGCGCGATGTCCTTGCCGCCGAGCAGGATGCGCCCTTGATCCGGCGCTTCGAAACCGGCGAGCATGCGCAGAAGCGTGGTCTTGCCGCAGCCGCTGGGCCCGAGCAGTGCAAAGAACTCGCCGGCCTTGATGTCGAGCGACACGCCGTCGACGGCCCGGAAGGTCCCGAACGTCTTGGCGACGCCCTCGATGCGCAGCAGCGGCTCGCCGGCCGCGAACTGCGTCTCTCCGACCGCATCCGCAGCAGCGTCTGTTCTGGGCAACTCGTCAGTCATGGTCCCTGCCAACCCCAATCCCGCCGCACGCTAGCGGCCGATCGTCCCTCACTCAACCGGTTAGACGCGGTTCGTTCACATCCCATTCGCCATGAACGCTGCCAGCGCATCGCATTCCTGCGCTGACATCGTCAGGCCGAGCTTGGAGCGGCGCCACAGGATGTCCTCGGGAAAACGCGCCCATTCGTGGGTCATGAGATAACGCACCTCGGCCCCGGTCAGTTCGGGACCGAAGGCGGGGCCGAGATCGTCCCGGGTCTTCGCCTCGGCAAGCACGGCCGATAGCCGCGAGCCATAGGCCGCGACGAGGCGCTGGGCCTGTGTCTCCGAGAGAAAGCGCCAGCGGTCACGCGCAAGATCGACCTCGGTGTCGAAACGGTCCCAGGCAAAATCTCCGCCCGGTAGCGCCGCGCCTGCGGTCCAGGGCGGCGACATCGGATAGAACGGCGTCAACTTCGTCACCGCACGCTCCGCCCGCAGGCGCGAGGTGGTGACGTCACCGCCGAACATCGTGATCAGCGGCGCCTTGCGCCGCCGCGCGTCGAACAGCGTCGTGCCATCACGTCCGCGCGCGGACGCCAGCGTCAGGTTGACGCCGGAGACCGCGCGCACCACGTCGGTCGGGGCAACGCGCTCGCGGAAATAGCGGCTGGCCGCTTCGCAGAGATAGCCGATGTCGGCCCCCGGCATCGCGACGATCGCGGGATCGCCGGTGAAATCGTGCGTGACTGTGCCGATCAGCGTGAAGTCGCGCTCGAAAGGGCTCGCGAAGATCAGCCGGCCATCGCTGTTCTGGAAGACGTAGACGTTATCGGAATCGAACAGCCGCGGGACGACGATCTGGCTCATCTGCATCGCCGCCATGGCGGGTTGCGGCTGCCGCAGCACGGTCTCCGCGACCATCGACGTCCAGCCGCCGGTGGCGTTGGCCAGTGCCCGGGCCGCGATCGTGCGGCGATGGCCGCGGTCGACGACCGCGAGCCGCCAAGTGTCGGTTCGATCGGCACGCACGCAGCGCGTTCCAGTCCGAATCACGGCGCCGCGCTCGGTCGCATCCAGTGCCGTGAGCACCACCAATCGGGAATCGTCGACGACGCAGTCCGAATATTCGAAGGCCGTGCCGAACGGTCGTTTCAGCGCGTTGCCGACCGGATGATGCGTGATGTCGAGGGTCGCCGTTGCAGGCAGGCCGCTCCGGCTGGTGAGGCTGTCGTAGAGCAGCAGGCCGACGCGCAGCAGCCATGGTGGGCGCTCCTCGGAATGCGCCGGGATCACGAAACGCATCGGCCGAACCAGATGCGGCGCGATCCGGATCCAGGTCCGGCGCTCGGCCAATGCCCGGCGCACCCGTCGGAAGCCGCGCCGTTCCAGGACCGAGAGATCGCCGTGGATCAGCCGTGGTGTTGCCGAGGACGCCGCGCCGCCCAGATCGCCCTGCTCCAACAGGATGACCCGCAGGCCGCGGCCGGCGGCATCGCGCGCGAGGCTGACACCGTTCAGGCCGCCGCCGATGATCGCAAGATCGTAATCCGCCATGAAGCCGTCGAATGGGAGCGAAAGAAACGCCCACCATCACTAGAGCCATTTCCGTTCCGATGAAATCGGAACGGGGGCTCAAGATTCTAGTTTGGCGCGTTTTCTTGACGCGAACCGGCATCTACTTCGCTCGAAAACGCTCTAGCCGGTCTTGAGCGCAAGCTCCATGACTTCGGCGCGACCGACGAGGCCGGCATATTTCCCGATCGGCAGGGGCTTGCCGAGCAAATAGCCCTGCACGCCGTCACAGCCTTCCGCGGCGAGGAAGGCGAGTTGTTCCAGCGTCTCGACGCCCTCGGCGACGATCGACATTTCCAGGCCATGGCCGAGGTCGATCACCGCGCGCACGATCGCCGCCGATTGCGGGTTGCGGCCGAGATTGATGATGAAGGCGCGGTCGATCTTGATCTTGTCGAACGGGAACGCCTGGAGATAGCTCAGCGAGGAATAACCGCTGCCGAAATCGTCCATGGAGATGCGGACGCCGAGCGCCTTGAGCCGGCGCAGCAGCGCCAGACCGCGATCGAAGTCCTCGATCAGCACGCCCTCGGTGATCTCGAGCTCGAGCCGGCCGGGTGCAAGACCCGTCTCGAGCAGGATGGAATGGACGAGCCCGACCACGTCGCCGTGCATGAACTGCGCCGGCGACAGGTTGACCGCGATCTGAAGCGGCGTCGGCCAGGACGCGGCCTCGCGGCACGCCTCGCGCAAGATCCACTCGCCCATCTCGACGATCAGGCCGCTTTCCTCCGCGATCGGAATGAATTCGGCCGGAGAGACCTGGCCACGCACCGGATGCTGCCAGCGTGCCAGCGCCTCGAAGCCGATGATCTCGCTCTCGGCGACGCTCTGGCCCGCAGCTCCCTGCGGCTGGAAGGCGAGCGAGAGCTCGCCGTTCTTGATCGCCATCGAAAGGTCCTGGTGCAGTACGCGGCGATCGCGTATCTGCTGGTCCATCTCCGGCTGGAACAGGCTGATCGTGCCGCGCGATTTCTGCTTGGCGCGAAACAGCGCCGCGCCGGCATTGGCGAGCAGCGAGGCGGCGTCGGCGCCGTTGTGCGGGAAGATCGACATGCCAGTGGTGACGCCGGCGCGAACCGGGCGGCCGTCGATCTGGAATTCCTTGGCGACGGCATCACCGATCTGCTGCGCCAGCGCGAGACCTGCCTCCGGCTGCTTGCCGTCGATGATCAGGCCGAACTCGTCGCCGGACAGGCGCGCCACAACACCGCCGCGCGCGGAGTCCTGGAGCCGCTGGGCCACCTCGACCAGGAGCTTGTCGCCGTGCGCATGACCGAAGACGTCGTTGACCTCCTTGAGGCCGTCGAGATCGACGCACAGAACCGCGAACTCCTCGCCGGTGCCCTCGCAGGCCTCGATCATCTGGGTCAACGCCTGCAGGAAAGCGGCACGGTTCGGCAAATCGGTGAGGCCGTCGTGATAGGCCATGTGCGCCATGCGCGACTCGGTCTGCCGGCGATCGGTGACGTCCTCGTGGGTCTTGATCAGATATTGCGGCTCGCCGGTGTCGCTCAGCACGGTGGCGCGGCGGGTGAGGAACAGCCGCAGCCCGTCCTTGGTGGAGATCGGGTGCTCTTCGGTGATCATCCCGCGCTTCTTGATCGCGGCTTCGTCGCGCGCGATGATCAGCTTGGCTTCCTTGGGATTGAAGATGTCGGACGCGGTCAGGCCCGTGGCTTCCTCGCGCCTGCGGTTGAGAATCGTCTCCGCGCTGCGGTTGGCGAGCAGGTAGCGGCCGTCCTTGACCTGCTCGACGATCAGGGCCACCGGGATGTTGTCGACCACGAGCTCCAGGAACTTCTTCGTGCTCTCCAGCTCCTTCGACAGCGAGCGGCGATCGGTGATGTCCTCGAACACGAGCATCAGGAATTCGGGCTTGTTGCTCTCGTTGCGGACCACGATCCGGATCGAGGCAACCATGCGCCGCTCACCGGCGCGGTCAACCTCGAATTCGTTGCGAAATTGGCCGTCCTGCGAATCGAGTGCCGCCCGGTCGGTCGCCTCGATGCTGTCCGCCGAGACTGGCGCAAACAGCTCGCGCGCGTTCTTGCCGACGACATGGTCGCGCGAGAAACCCCAGAACCGCTCATAAGCGCTGTTGGCGAAGATGTAGCGACCATCCTCGATGTTCTTCGCGGCCACGCAGGCCGGCACGTGGTCCAGCAATGTTTCCAGGAACTGCTTGGTGGAGGCGAGCTGCCGCGACAGCCTGCGCTGCTCGCTGACGTCCAGATGCGTCGTCACCGAGCCGCCATTGGGCAGCACGAAATATTTCACCAGGATGGCCCGCCCGTCCGGCAGTTCGGTGATCAAGCCGTTGGTGCTTGCCGCCTTCTCGTAGAACTCGTCGTTGGAGGCGCCGCCGAGCACACCGCGCTTGCGTCGCAGCTCGAGGAGTTCGTAGCCGTTCATGTTGGCCCAGAGATCCGACCGCGCCAGGCCATAAAGCTCGATATAGCGGTCGTTGCAGAAGATGATGCGCCGCTGTGCATCCGTCATCACCACGCCCTGGTTGAGATTGTTCATCGCGGAGGAGACGAAGGCATTGCGCCGCAGCTGCAGACGCCTGGTCCGGCGCAGCGAGGAATGGATCCACAGCGCGATCGCGACGAGGAACGAGCAAGTCACGACGCCCGCGATCAGGGCTTCCCAGATCACGTTGGGATCAAGCTCGCCGAGATAGCTCGGAGGGGTGAAGCTGTCCGAGAGGGCAAAGGCGCGCGCAGGCGCGACCGCTGCGGCCAGGCACACGGCGGCCTGCATCGCAATCGGAAGCGCGCTGCCCGCGTGCCAGTTCTTCTCAGCCATCAGCCACCCGCGATTTCAACGTCGGATTGTCTGGCCTCGTGGGTTTGGATCGGGTAAACGCCTGTACGCGCAACGGAAAAATGTGGCATCAAATACGGCAATTGCCCTGACATGATAAATTCTTCCTTAATGGAAAACGCTCCCGCGCCGCCGTTCCCAGGCGTGAGGCCTTGGTCGCTTCGAGCAGACGTCCTGCACAACCATGGATAAGGTCGACTGCGTCGTCATCGGAGCCGGCGTGATCGGGCTCGCGGTGGCTCGAAAGCTGGCGCAAGCCGGGCGCGAGGTGATCGTGCTCGAGCAAGCCGAGGCCATCGGCACCATCACCTCCTCGCGCAACAGCGAGGTGATCCATGCCGGCATCTACTACCGCGCCGGAAGCTGGATGGCGCGCATGTGCGTCGACGGCAAGCACGCGCTCTACCGTTACTGTTCCGAGCGCGGCATCCCGCACAGGAATTGCGGCAAGCTGATCGTCGCGACCAATCCGAAAGAGACCGAGAAGCTGCAATCGATCAAGGCGCATGCCGAGGCCAACGGCGTGCTCGACATGCAGCTGCTCACCGGCGATGCGGCACGCGCGCTGGAGCCGGCGCTCGCCTGCGACGCCGCGCTGCTGTCGCCGTCGACCGGCATCATCGACAGCCACGCCTACATGCTCTCGCTGCGCGGCGAAGCCGAGGAGGCGGGCGCGGCCTTCGCGTTTCACACCCCGCTGATCCGTGCCAAAGCGACCGCCGGCGTGATGGAGATCGAGGCGGGCGGCGAAGCGCCGATGACGCTGCAATGCAGCCTCCTCGTCAACGCCGCCGGGCTCTCGGCGACCACGGTGGCGCGCAACATCGAGGGCATGCCGCTGGAACGGATCCCGACGGCCTACCTCGCCAAGGGAAACTACTTCAGCTGCAATGCCAGGGCGCCGTTCTCGCGCCTGATCTATCCGGTACCCGAGCCCGGCGGGCTAGGGGTGCATCTGACGCTGGACATGGCCGGGCAGGCCCGTTTCGGCCCCGACGTCGAGTGGATCGAGACCATCGATTATGAGGTCGATCCCTCACGCGCCGAGCGCTTTTACCCGGCGATCCGCAAATACTGGCCGACATTGCCTGACGGCGCGCTCATGCCGAGCTATTCGGGTATCCGGCCGAAGATTGTGCCGCCAGCGGTAGCCACGCAGGATTTCTTGATGCAGGGCCCGCGCGATCACGGCGTCGAAGGCCTGATCAATCTGTTCGGCATCGAGTCGCCCGGATTGACGTCATCGCTCGCGATCGCGGATCACGTCGCCGACCTAGCAAATATGTAGTGTTTTAAAGCGATGAGGATTTCGGTGCGCGTAAAGAACCGCGTCCAGACAAGAAGCTAGGGCCGCGCAAATCCTTGCACGGTGCGCGCCCTACAGCAGGGATGAGCGCAAGGGCTCCCATCCCTGCCTGAAAGGGTGCGACCAACTCTAAGCTGTTACGGGGTTACTAGTGGAGCGTGTCGCCGTGCCTGAGACGCTCGATCTGGTCCTTGACCATCAACTTCCGGCGCTTCAACTCAACAATTTGCAGGTCGTCTGTTGAAAGGTGCACGAGAGCTTCGTGCAATTCGTTTTCGAGAGTTTTATGCTTCCGTTCCAATTCAACCAGATGTGCCTGAATTGTCATTCGAAACCTCCTCGGTAGGGGTGAACCTTGGATTCGACCGGACGAGGAAGTGTACATCACCGATTCGTTCTGTCGATGGATATCAGTCGTCGCAGTGTCATTTTTAGAAATTCATATGTAACGAAGCGTGAGTAAGGGAACCACGCGGGAAAAATCCGTGATATCAATGCGCTTGCGCAACGCCGGAGCGACCGCAGAAATATCTCGCGGGAGATCGGCGCGCGACAGCCCGAGATCGCTTGCGATCACGGCGCGCAAGGACGATAGTTTCCACAGGGCATCCACAGCCTTAATCTCACGCCTATCGGTTTTTCGGCCACCGCAGACATGACCAATGAAGATGCGCGCGAACTCGAATCCGAGCTCGCCCGGTTGCACCAGGAACACCGAGATCTCGATGTGGCGATCGATGCACTGCATCAATCGCCCGCCCCCGACCTGTTGCGGTTACAGCGGTTGAAGAAACGCAAGCTGTTGTTGCGTGACCGTATCGCGTTCATCGAAGACCAGATCACGCCCGACATCATCGCCTGATCCACAGGTAGAACTTTACGGCGGCCCCGCCGCACGTAAATCCGCTTGACTCGAAAGGAACAAAATAAGAACATTTGGACACCCAAGGCCCCCGGGGAAACCGTCCAAGGAAAAACGCAGATGTCGGCGACCGCCCTTCTCGACAACAGCCATTATGAACAAGCCTGCGATCAGGCGATCGCGATGTGCGACGGCAATCTGCGCAGCACCATCAAGGCGCTGATCGTGGCCAATGAATATCTGGAGGCCGAGCTGGAGGAATTGCAGGCGGCCATTTCCGCCGGCTGCATTCCGGAGATCTCGCGCAGCAAGATGCGGAGCAAGGGCAGCGCCGCCTGAGCTGTCAGCTATCGGAGCCGACCATGTCCGATGTCACCTATTACGTTGCATTACCCTTCCTGACCGACGAGGACGGATCGCCGGTCGCAGGTGCGGCCGAGGAATGCCAGACGGCGGCGGCCGCGTTACGGCGTGCCGAGGTTATGTCGCACGGCGCCGGCCACACCGGCGCCGTCGCGTTCAGCCGCAGCGGCGATCCCATGACGGGCGAATTCGGTGACGCCAAACTGCTCCGCAGCTTCGGCAACGTACCGAAGGACCTCGGCACGCTTTAACTAGCTGCTGACGAGCCTGATGCGCGGCTCGTGCCGCCGGTGCGCCTTGCGCACATACATCGCAGCATCGGCCTCCTCCAGGGCGCGCGCGGCGTCGGACTGCACCCCAAGCAGGGCGACACCGGCGGAAGCGCCCGCACTCACGTGCTGGCCGCGAAAGACAAAGGACAATTCGTCGACAGCCTGCTCGAAGGCCGCGGCCTTCGCCTTGGCGTCGGTCTCGCTGAGATTCCAGAGCAGCAGCGCGAACTCGTCGCCGCCGAGCCGGCCGACCACGTCGGAGGCGCGGATCTGCCGCGTCAGCGTGGTGGCAATCGCCTTCAGCACCTCGTCGCCGGCCGCATGGCCGAAGGAATCGTTGATCGGCTTCAGCCGATCGACGTCGAGCACGATCAGCGCGCCGCTGGCGCGGTAGCGCTTCATGTAGGCGACGGCGCGTGCGAGCTCGCGTTCGAAGCCGCGCCGGTTCGGAATTTCGAGCAGGAAGTCGGTGTCGGCGGCCGCCTCGAGCTCCGCGACCCGCCGCAGCGCCCCCTTGAGCTTGCTCCGGAGCTCGCGGATGGTCGCGTTGATGGCCGTCTTGATGACCTCCGTGGGGCCGTCATCGGCAGACGCTCCGCGTCGCGACGGCCTGGTCGGACGCTTGCCCGGACTGTTGGCCGGACTCTCGGCCGGACGCTTGAGAACAACTTTGGAACGGCCGGCGCTGGTCTTCGGGCCCCTTTTGGCCTTCGCAGCGCTCGCCCTTTTTGGTTTCTTCATGGGCATCCTGCTCAATGAAGGCTTGCGGGGATTCACCAAGACAGGATAGTTCATTCCCTTCTCCTTGCCACCGCCTTGCGAGCCACCGGCCGGAACCTTTAATCTGGCCTATCTTTCTGTTTTTCGAGCACAATTCACGTCATGACCGCGCCGATCGCCATCATCATGGGAAGCCAGTCGGACTGGGACACGATGCGGCATGCCGCCGACACGCTCGCAGGGCTCGGCGTTGCCGCCGACACCCGCATCGTATCGGCCCACCGTACCCCCGACCGACTGTTTACGTTCGCCAAAGGCGCCAAGTCGGCTGGTTACAAAGTCATCATCGCCGGCGCGGGTGGCGCAGCCCACCTGCCCGGCATGGCGGCGGCGCTGACGGAACTGCCCGTGTTCGGCGTCCCCGTCGAATCCAGGACGCTCAAGGGCATCGATTCGCTCTATTCGATCGTCCAGATGCCCGCGGGCATCCCGGTCGGCACCCTCGCGATCGGCAAGGCCGGCGCCATCAATGCGGCGCTGCTGGCGGCTGCCGTGCTGGCCTTGTCCGACCCGGCCTTGTCCGACCGCCTCGCCGCCTGGCGCAAGGCGCAGACCGAGGCCGTGGCCGAGCGCCCGGAGGACAAGGCGTGACTGACGCAAAGCAGGTGAAGCTGAAGCCCGGCGACACCATTGGCATCCTCGGCGGTGGACAATTGGGGCGGATGCTGGCCATGGCGGCGGCACGGCTCGGCCTGCGCTGCCAGGTGTTCTCGCCCGATCCGGACTCACCGGCCTTCGACGTCGTTCTGAATGCGACCTGCGCCGAATATGCCGATGTCGAAGCACTTGAGCTGTTCGCCAACGACGTCGACGTCATCACCTACGAATTCGAGAACGTGCCGTCCGCGGCCGCGATGGTGCTGGATGCGCGCCGCCCGGTGCTGCCCAACCGCAAGATCCTCGAGACCACCCAGGACCGGCTCGCCGAGAAGGATTTCGTGACCCGGCTCGGGATCGGCACCGCGGCCTATGCCGACGTCACCTCGGTCCCGTCATTGCGCGAGGCGATCACCAGGATCGGCCTTCCGGCGGTGCTGAAGACCCGCCGCTTCGGCTATGACGGCAAGGGCCAGGCTATCATCCGCGAGGGCGACGACATCGCGAAAGTGTGGACCAGCCTCGCCACCAAATCCGCGATCCTGGAAGCCTTCGTGCCCTACGAGCGTGAGATTTCCGTGATCGCCGCCCGCTCGGCCACAGGCCAGGTCGAGTGTTTCGACGTCACCGAAAACGAGCACCGCGACCACATCCTGAAGATCTCCCGTGCGCCCGCCCGGATCCCGGACGTGCTCGCCGAGGAAGCGCGCAGCATCGCCGGCAAGATCGCGGGCGCGCTCGATTATGTCGGCGTGCTTGCCGTCGAGATGTTCGTGCTCGCCAACGGCACCGGACCCAAGGTGCTGGTCAACGAGATCGCTCCGCGCGTGCACAATTCCGGACACTGGACGCTCGACGGTGCGTCCGTCTCGCAGTTTGAGCAGCACATTCGCGCCATTGCCGGCTGGCCTCTCGGCAAGCCCGTGCGCCACGGCGAAGTCGTCACCATGACCAATCTGATCGGCGACGAGATCAACGAATATGACAAGTGGCTGAGCGTGCCGGGCGCGACCGTGCACATCTACGGCAAGGGCGCGCCGCGCCCCGGCCGCAAGATGGGCCACGTCACCGAAGTGCGACCCACGACAGGCAAATAGCGGGACCGCGGCGCATGCCGCGATCCCGCTTTGCGATTACGCCGTCTTTGCGCCCGCGACGACGCCCGTGGGTTCATCGCTGAGCCAACGATAGATCACCCCGCCCAGCGCGCCACCGATCAGAGGCGCGACCCAAAACAGCCAGAGCTGCGACAGCGCCCAGCCGCCGACGAACAGCGCGGGCCCCGTGCTGCGCGCCGGGTTCACGGAGGTGTTGGTGACGGGGATGCTGACGAGATGGATCATCACCAGCGCGAGTCCGATCGCCAGCGGCGCAAAGCCCGCGGGCGCGCGGCCGTGGGTGGCGCCCATGATGATGAACAGGAACATCATGGTCATGACCACCTCGGTGAGGAAGCACACGATCATGCTGTACTGGCCGGGAGAATGGGCGTCGTAGCCGTTGGATGCGAACCCCTTGCTGACGTCGAAGCCGGGAGCTCCGCTTGCGATGACGTAGAGCAGCCACGCGGCCACGATCGCGCCGGCCACCTGTGCGATCACATAAGGCAGGATCTGTCCGGCCGGAAAACGTCCGCCGGCAGCAAGACCGACAGTGACGGCCGGATTGAGATGGCAGCCTGAGATGTGGCCGATCGCATAGGCCATGGTGACCACGCTCAGCCCGAAGGCGAGGGAGACACCGACCAGACCAATGCCAACCTGCGGAAAGCCGGCTGCGATCACAGCACTTCCGCAACCTGCGAATGTGAGCCAAAAGGTGCCGATAGCCTCGGCGGCGTATTTCTTCATATCCATGTGTCGTCCCCTGCTTTCAAATATTCCGGAACAAAGCTCCGGAAACGGCCCCACCCTTGGCGTCAAATCTCCCAAATCAGGGCCGCACAGAGGTATTTTGCCTCATTTAATGGCTGAACTTGGCCCGAAAACCCGCTTGGCCGGTGGACATCCCAAGTTTTGTCTGATACATCCGCGCCCTCAAGGTTAAGGGCTTGTGCGTTTCGCCATCCCTTTGACTTACCAGAATTCAAATCCGATCCACTGAAGAGGATGCCGCGTGCAGGTTCTCGTTCGCGATAACAATGTCGATCAAGCCCTCAAGGCGCTGAAGAAGAAGATGCAGCGCGAGGGTATTTTCCGCGAGATGAAGCTCCGCGGTCACTACGAAAAGCCCTCCGAGAAGAAGGCCCGTGAAAAGGCCGAAGCCGTGCGTCGCGCACGCAAGCTGGCCCGCAAGAAGCTGCAGCGCGAAGGCCTGCTGCCGATGAAGCCGAAGCCGGTGTTCGGCGCCGGCCCCGGCGGTGATCGTGGCGGTCGCGGTGGCCCCGGTGCTGGTGCAGGTGCAAGTGCCGGTCCGCGCGGACCGCGCTGATTTACCGGACTTGAGAGACTTCAGTTTTCGATGACGCGGGCCCCTGGCCCGCGTTATTGTTTTGTGAGCGGTGCCTTGCTGGGATGGGGCACTCCCGATGCGGCACTAGCGCGAGCGAACCGTAGATGGCCTCCCCTTTCCCCAAGCGCGGCTTGGCGCGGTTACGCCGGATCTTGCTGCAGCCGTTTGCGCTGGCCTTGATGGGGATTTGGCTGTGCGGCTGCTCCTTCGATCTGGGATCGCTGACGCCGGAGAAGGAGAAGCCGCAGGAGGCACCCAAGGCAGCTACGACCGCCGAGAACGTGGTCAGCGCAGTCAACGTCAGCGAAGCCCAGGCCCATACGGCCAAGGCCCAGGCCCTGGCAAAGTCCGGCGAGACGGCAGCCGCGCTCGATGAATTCAACCACGCGGTCGGACTCGATCCCTACAATGCGCAGGCGCTCTATGGCCGCGCCTTGATCTACCAGGGCAAGAACCAGCACGATTTCGCGATCGCCGATTTCAGCGCCGCGAGCGGACTCAACCCGCAGAAGGTCGAGCCCCTGCTCGGCCGGGCCGTCAGTTATCTCGCCCTCGGCAAGGTCAAGGAGGCCGCGGCCGATCTGGATGAGGCTTCCGACGCCGATCCCCACAATGCCCAGGTCTGGACCATACGCGGCCAAGCCTATGAACGGCTGGGCGACAGGACCAAGGCGGCGGCGTCCTACACCAAGGCGGTCTCGCTTCGCCCACGCGACGACGCCGCCCGCAGCGGCCTCGCCCGCGTCGGCGGCTGACGATTCTGGCGCAGCCGCAAGCGCGGTCTTAATCCGGGGTGACGCTCTTCGGCAGAACGGAATGGAACATGGACTTGACGCCCGACAGCATGTCGTCAGCGACATTGGTCTTCGGCCGCGGCATGGACGCGCCGGCATCGGCGCGCAGATCGAGCGGGGGCGCAATCATCGGGACCGGAATGTCGGCCGGGGGCGTCAGCCGATTCGGGTTCTCGTTGCCGACCGAGGCGGTATAGGGCGGGCTCGGCTGCGACGAGCCGCTATTGCCATAGGCTTCGGTTGCGGGTGTCGAGACCGTGATCGGCGGCGGCAACGGACGCACCGATGACTGATCCAGGGGGATGATACGCGGAGCCTCCGGGCTGCGGGCGGCTTCGCGCACCGCAGGCTCTTGAATCTTCTCGGGCGCCTTGCTCTCGGAAGACTTGGTCTCTGAAGACTTGGCCTCAACGGCTTTGCCCTCAGGCGACTTGCGCAGGCGCTCGATCGCGGCGCGCACGAGATCGTTGGCGTCGGGGGTTGCGGCCGGCGCGGCAGCAGCCGGCGCCGAATTGGCCTCCACCACCGGGGTGGCAGGAGCGGGTGCACTGACGGCCGGGGTGGACTTCGCGACTGCCTTGTCGCGCGCGGACGGCTTGCCGCGCGGGGCGGCCTCGGCCGGTGCCACGTCTGCCGTAGAAGTCTTCGACTCCGCGGCGGGCTGATCGGCAGCCTTCTCGGTCGCCGGCTTGTCCGTCACCTTCTTCTCGGAAATGCCCTTGGCCTTGACGCCGGGCGCGGGCAGGTTGGCCACATCGGCGGGCTTGCCGTTCTTGCCGACCTCGGCAGGCGCCATCACGGCCGCGGGTGCATCCGCCGCCGGCTTGGCGTTGATGTAATGATTAACGATATACGCCCCGATGATCGTTGCGAGCACCGAGGGGAAGATGTCCATCGAGATTTTAGCGATGTATTTCAGCATTCCGGCCACTCCCCGCGCGATCTGATGCGGGAACTTTGAGGCATAGTGAGGGATCAACTGCGACGGATCAATGGCAAAGGGGTACGCCGGACTTACGACTTCAGCTCAACTTCAAGGAACACGATCTCGGTTGCGGTTTCGTTAAGCACATCGTGCTGGACGCCGGCCTTGCGAAAATAGGATTTCCCGGCCGCAAGCTGCGCTTTGGACCGCTCGCCATTGGGTGCCACGATAGTCATTTCCCCTGCGACCACGGGAACAATGACGTAGTCCATGCCGTGGGTGTGATGCCCGGTGGCGCTGTCTGGCGCGAGCCGCCACTCGGTCACCCGAACCTGCTCATTGTCGACCTGAACTTCGGACTTGGCGGCAAGCATCGGAACTCTCCTGGGGCATATCCGGAAAACCGGTTCAGGGCACGAAAACCATGAACACGTAGACAGCAAATACCACCATATGGACCAGCCCGAACAGGACATTGGTCCTGCCCGTACCGAAGGTCAGCATGCTCAGGAAGAAGGTCAGGAGCAAAAGCACGCTGCCCTGCTCGCTGAGGCCAAGCGTGAGCTCCTTGTCGAGTGCATAGGTGGCGACACCGACGGCCGGGATGGTCAGCCCGATGGTGGCGAGCGACGAGCCGAGCGCGAGATTGATGCTCTTCTGGAGGTCGTTCTTGCGGGCAGCCGACACCGCCGCGACGCCTTCCGGCAGCAGGATCAGGAGCGCGACCAGAAGTCCGGCAAAGGCAGGCGGCGCACCGATCCTGGCCCCGACGGCGTCGACCACCAGCGAGAATTTCGACAGCAGCACAACCGCCAGCAGCGCGATCAGCAGCAGCACGATGCTGAGCACCATGGTCCGGCCCGACAGATGCGCCTCGCCGCTGCCGCCGCCCGCCCGTTCGTGAACGAAGTAATCCTTGTGCAGTACGGTCTGGGTGTAGAGAAACACCCCATACAGCGCGAGCGTGACCACGTCGACGAAGCCGAGTTGAGCCGCCGAATAGACCGGACCCGGCGTGGTGGTCGTGTAGTTCGGCATGATCAGGGTAATGGTCGCGAGCGCGAACAGCACGCTGAGATAGACGTTGGCGCCGGAGAGCTGAAAGCCCTGCTCGCGATAGCGCAGGCCGCCGATGAAGATGCAGAGCCCGACGAGGCCATTGCAGACGATCATGACCACGGCGAACACGGTGTCGCGCGCCAGTTCCGGGGCCGGCTTCTCGCCCAGCATGATCGTGGTGATCAGCGCCACCTCGATGATGGTGACCGCGAGCGTCAGCACCAGCGTGCCATAGGGTTCGCCGACCCGCTCGGCGATCACTTCGGCATGATGGACCGCGGCAAACACCGTGCCGAACAGGATGACGAGGAGCACGAGGGCGAAGACGAGCCCGCCGAACGACAGCGTGAACACATAGCCCGTCGCGCTGACGGCCGCGAACAGCAGCACGGCCAGCGCCGGAAAGATCCAGGCCGACCGAGGCATCGGATTGTGCGTGCTCATCCACCGGCTCCAATTGCTTCAGTCGAGCAGTAGCAAATCGGCCGGCAGATTCAATGCCAGCGCAGGATCGGAGCGAACGGCAGCAGCGTCAGCAGCACGAATAGCGGGATCAGCACCGCGCTGGCGCGCACGAAATAGCCGAAGAAGCTCGGCATCTCGATGCCGTTCTCGCGAGCGATGCTGCTCACCATGAAATTCGGCGCGTTACCGATATAGGTAAGCGCGCCCATGTAGACTGCGCCCATGGAGATGGAGGCGAGCGTACCCGAGAGCTCGTGCATCATCACCTGCGGGTCCCCACCGGCCAACTCGAAGAACAACAGATAGGTCGGCGCATTGTCGAGGAACGCCGACATCAGACCGGTGAACCAGAAATAGGCAACCTCGCGCGGCGTGCCGTCCGGCGTCGTCACGGCCGACAGCAGCCAGGCGAACGCGCCGTGATGGCCGGCATTGAGCATGGCGATGACCGGGATGATCGCGATAAAAATGCCGGCGAACAGCTTTGCGACTTCGCGGATCGGCTCCCAGGTGAAGCCGTTGGCCTGCCTGTGCTCGTCCGGCGTCAACCACACCGACAGGCCCGCTATGGCCAGCAGCGCCGCGTTGCGGGCGATATCTTCCAGCTCCAGCCTGGTTCCGAGAATGTCGAAGGCGATGCCGGGCTTCCACATCGCCGAGGCCAGCAGGCTCGCGACGATGGCTGCGATCAGCACCAAATTGACGAGGCCGCGGATGCGGACCGGCTTCGCGGCGCCGGCGGTGCCGAGCAAGGGTTCGCTACGGAAGCGCCAGACGTCGATGACGACGAAGATCGCGAGCAGCAGTCCGGCAACGATCGCCGTCTGCAGCCAGATCGTCCGCGTGGTCCAGAAGAAGTCGACGCCATGCAGGAAGCCGACGAACAGCGGGGGATCGCCGAGCGGGCTCAGCGCGCCGCCGACATTGGCGACCAGGATGATGAAGAAGATGACGACATGGGCGTTGTAGCTCCGCGACCGGTTGGCGCGGATCAGAGGGCGGATCAGGATCATGGCCGCCCCGGTGGTGCCGACGACGCTCGCCATCACCGTACCGAGCGCAAGGATGCCGGCGTTGGCCGCCGGCGTCGCCTTGATGTCGCCCGTCACGAGAATGCCCCCGGCCACGACATAGAGCGAGAACAGCAGCACGATGAAGCCGAGATATTCGGCGAGCATGGCGTGAACGAGCGCCGCCAGCGTCGCCATACTCCCAGCGAGGATGACGAGCGAGGCGAGTGCCAGCAGCGACCATGCCGCGGCGATCTTGCCGTAATGATGGTGCCAGAATCGTGCAAACAGCAGCGGGCCGAGCGCGATCGACAGCAGGAGGCCGGCAAAGGGCAGCGCATAGGGCCAGCCCATCGCCGCGCCGTCGAGCCCGGTCGCAGCCCATGCGTGCTGTGGCAACAAAACGAGGACGATCGCGGCAATGAACCCGCTCGCGCGCCTAACGACAAGCCGTCTAGAAAGCAATGAAGCGCCTCGCCGTTTCAATCGCACCGAACGCATCGAGATTGTCGTGTCCACCGCCTGCAAAGCGAACAAACTGCTTCGGTTCGTGCGCAAGCGCGAACAGACGCTCTCCGAACACGATCGAAATGGCAAGGTCATTGGTGCCATGCATCACCAATAGCGGCACAGTGACGCGCGGGATGCGCTCGTCGGAATGAAATGGATCGCGCATCAGCAGACGCACCGGAACGAACCAGAACGATGAAGCTGCAATGTCGGCCGTCGACGTATAGGGCGCTTCCAGGATGAGTTTTCCAATTTGATGCTCCGAGGCGACCGCGACCGCCACGCCGGTCCCGAGCGAAAAGCCCCAGGCGGCGATTCGTTCCGCCGCGTAGCGCGCGGTGGTGAAGGCATAGGCGGCCGCGGCATCGCGCAGCAGGCCGGCCTCACTCGGCGCCCCGCTCGAGCCGGCATAGCCGCGATAGGACAGCGCAACGAGGCCGGTGCCGTCCGCCGTCATGGCCTTGAAACGGCTGATGCGACCGGCGAGATAATCGCCATTGCCCGGAAAATACAGGATCACGGGACGACCCGGCTTCGCCGGCACGTGCCAGACGATGACCTTCTCGCCGTCGGAGGTGGTCAGGACGTGCTCTTCGGCCTCAGGGAGGCCCGCGGCGTCCGGCGCGGTGCGACCGACCGGCGGGATCGGAAACAGCATCTCGCGCTGCCTGACATACAGCACGATGAGACCGGCGCAATAGACGGTCACGAACAGGATGGCGATCCACTTGACGATGGTCATGATGACACGGCCCGGCCCCCGTCGGGGCTTTGCACCGGCTCCGCAGCAATTTCATGACCTCGCGGGAGGCGCGCCGGCCGCACGCCGCCTGGTGAGCGGTGCGCCATGCGACGCGCTGTTCGCGCGTCGCTTTGGCAATCGCCCGCTTGCCTCGGCGCTACATCGCCTTGACGATATTCTCGGTGACCTTCTTGGCGTCGCCGAGCAGCATCATGGTGTTGTCGCGATAGAACAGCGGATTGTCGATGCCGGCATAGCCCGACGCGAGCGAGCGCTTGATGAACATCACGGTGCCGGCCTTCCAGACCTGGAGCACGGGCATGCCGTAGATCGGCGAGGTCTTGTCCTCTTCGGCCGCGGGATTGGTGACGTCGTTGGCGCCGATCACGAAGGCGATATCGGCCTGCGCGAATTCGGAGTTGATGTCCTCGAGTTCGAACACCTCGTCATAGGGCACGTTGGCTTCGGCCAGCAGCACGTTCATGTGGCCGGGCATGCGGCCGGCGACCGGGTGAATGGCGTATTTCACCTCGACGCCTTCCTTCTTCAGGACGTCGCCCATTTCGCGTAGCGCATGCTGGGCCTGCGCCACGGCCATGCCGTAGCCGGGCACGATGATGACCTTCTGCGCGTTCTTCATGATGAAGGCCGCATCATCCGCCGAGCCGAGCTTGGCCGGCTTCTGCTCGCCGCCGCCACCGCCGGCCGCCGCGGTCTCGCCGCCGAAGCCGCCGAGGATGACCGAGATGAAGGAGCGGTTCATCGCGTGGCACATGATGTAGGACAGGATCGCGCCGCTTGATCCCACCAGCGCGCCGGTGATGATCAGCGCGGAATTGCCGAGGGTAAAGCCGATGCCGGCCGCGGCCCAGCCCGAGTACGAGTTCAGCATCGAAATCACGACCGGCATGTCGGCGCCGCCGATCGGGATGATCATGAGGACGCCGAGCGCCAGCGCGATGATTACGATCAGCCAGAAGTCGAGCGCGCTGCCCGACATCACCAGCCCGACGATGAAGACGACGAGCGCGATCGCCAGCGCGATGTTGATGATGTGGCGGAACGGCAGGATGATCGGCGCACCGCTCATCCGCGCGGACAGCTTCAGGAACGCGATCACCGAGCCGGTGAAGGTCAGCGCGCCGATGGCGACGCCGAGCGACATCTCGACCAGGCTCTGCGGATGGATGTTGCCGGGGCTGCCGATGTCGAAGGCCTCCGGCGCGTAGAACGCACCGGCGGCGACCAGCACCGCGGCCATGCCGACCAGCGAATGGAACGCGGCGACCAGTTCCGGCATCGAGGTCATCGGCACCCGGCGGGCGATCACCGCGCCGACGCTGCCGCCGATCGCGATGCCGAGGATCACGAGGATCCATGCGAGGCCGTCCGCCGGCGGATGGCTGGCCAGCGTGGTGGCGACCGCGATCGCCATGCCGATCATGCCGAAGAAATTGCCCTGCCGCGATGAGGCAGGGCTGGACAGCCCGCGCAGTGACAGGATGAACAGCACACCCGCCACGAGATAAAGAACTGCAGCCAGATTGGCGTTCATCTCAGGTCCCCTTTGTCTTCGTCACCCCGAGGTGCACGCCGCTCACTTCACTTTCTTCTTGTACATCGCCAGCATGCGCTGGGTGACAAGGAAGCCGCCGAAGATATTCACGCAGGCGAAAATGAGCGCGATGAAGCCGAAGCCGCGCGCCCAGCCCGAGCCGCTCGAGATCATACCGACGCCGACCGCGAGCAGCGCCCCGACCACGATCACCGAGGAGATCGCGTTGGTGACGCTCATCAGCGGCGTATGCAGCGCAGGGGTCACCGACCACACCACGAAATAGCCGACGAAGACGGCGAGAACGAAGATCGACAGCCGGAAGACGAAGGGATCGACGACTTGTGCAATATGCTCCATGACGGCTCTCCTTACGCTTTCGGCTGGAAATTCGGGTGGATGACGGCGCCGTCCCTGGTCAACGCGGTCGCTTTGACCAGCTCGTCGTCCCAGTTCACGGCCAGCGCCTTGCTGGTCTTGTCGACCATCGTTTCGATGAAGTTGAACAAATTGCGCGCGTAGAGGCTGGAGGCCGACGCGGCGACGCGGCCGGCGACGTTGGTGTAGCCGACGATCTTGATGCCATCGACATCGGCGACTTCCCCCGCCTTGACGCCTTCGACATTGCCGCCGCGTTCGACGGCGAGATCGACCAGCACCGACCCCGGCTTCATCGACTTGACCATGTCGGCCGTGACGAGCTTCGGCGCAGGCCGGCCCGGAATCAGCGCGGTGGTGATCACGATGTCCTGCTTCTTGATATGCTCGGCGGTGAGCGCGGCCTGCTTGGCCTGGTACTCCTTGGACATTTCCTTGGCATAGCCGCCCGCGGTCTGTGCGTTCTTGAATTCCTCGTCCTCGACGGCGAGGAATTTCGCACCGAGCGATTCGACCTGCTCCTTGGTGGCGGGCCGGACGTCGGTTGCGGTGACGACGGCGCCGAGACGGCGCGCGGTCGCGATCGCCTGGAGGCCGGCGACGCCGACGCCCATCACGAACACTTTGGCGGCGGGCACCGTGCCGGCTGCGGTCATCATCATCGGGAAGGCGCGTCCGAAGGCCTCGGCGCCCTCGATCACGGCGCGGTAGCCGGCGAGGTTGGCCTGCGAGGACAGCACGTCCATCACCTGCGCGCGCGTGATGCGCGGCATCAATTCCATCGCGAAGGCGGAGACGCCGGCATCGGCGATCGTCTTCAGCGCGGCCTCGTTGCCGTAGGGGTCCATGATGGCGATGACCAGCGCGCCGCGCTTGTACTGCGCGAGCTCGGAGGCTTCAGGGCGCTTCACCTTGATGATGATGTCGGCGTCCTTCAGCGCGTCGGCGCTGACGGTGGCGCCCACGGCGGTGAATTCGGAGTCCGGCAGACCCGACTTGAGGCCGGCGCCCGGCTCGACGGCGATCTCGGCGCCCAGCGCCTTGAACTTCTTCACCGTATCCGGCGAAGCGGCGACCCGCGGCTCCGACGGATCGATTTCCTTGGCAACGGCGATCTTCATAGGCCCTCCGGCGACGCGGGAAAGAGCGCGCACGCGAACTTAGCGTTACTCCCGCAACGTTGGATACCGGTTTTCAATCCGGCTTGATTGCAAATTTTATGGGCACCGACGACGCTGGCGGTGCTGCAGGAGATGGATCAGGTCAGGAAGATCGCCATCAGGATCACGATAAGCGCGACCGAGACCGTGCCGTACTTCACCAGCTTGATGAAGCCCTCGTAGGTCTGCTCGTGGGCAACGTAGTCGTTGCCGTCGGCGGTGCTGTACGCCACTTCGCTATGGTCAGCCATGAATTGTCCCCAGTCGAAAGTCGAATTTCATGGCTGGGATACCGCAAACTTTCGGGCAGGGCAACGGCAGGCAGGCGCGGTTTCCCGGCAAATCGGGTCATTTGGAATTCCGATTGGCGGAATCCCGCTCAGACCGGAGGTCCGCCCGTTGCAGGCGATCTCCGGTGCCACGAGCCGAAGGCCTCTCAGCGCAGGCCGAGCGCCCGGCGGACTGCGCCGATCGGCTCCACCTTGCTATCGCAGAAGTTTCGCTTTGCGCAGCGTTCTCCCGGAACGTTGACGACGATCGCATCTGCCCCCGCATCCTCAGTGAGAAAGCCGTGGGTCATGTGGAAACCCAGCGCGCGGTAGACCTCGAACTGCTCCTCCGAGAAGAACTGGTCACCGGTGGTTTCGTGCGGGAAGGTGTCGTTGCGGCGTGCATAGTCGCGGATGTAGTCGTTCTCGTCTCCGGTCAGGGACGATTTGATGTACACGAGGTACCCCTTTTCCCCCGAGCCGTAGTCGATGGTGCCGACCGCCATGTGCGGTCCGCCCGCGGCGTGCCGGGCCGCGCCCGGGGATTTGGCTGCGTTGCACTTCATCCACTCGCGCGTCGTGTTGCGGATCGGGGTCCACGGCAGGTCGATGATGATCCCGAGATCGATGCGCGCATAACGCTGCAGCGTCACCAGAGACGAGAAATTCATCGGCGCATCGGCTTCGGCGTCAACCGCGATGATCACCTTGCAGCGTCGTCGCAACAACTCGTAGACACCGAGATTCTCGATGTGTCCGCCGTCCGTCAGGTAGACCGCATCGGCATTCTCGTAGAGCCGGCCCGAGATCTCAGACCATAGAAACAAAGGGGTCGAGTGGTGCTGCGGCCTGTCCTTTGTCGAGACCCAGCGCGGGTTCTTCAACCAGTACCCGAGGCGCACGTTGAGGAGCGCCAGGGTCGGGGTCAGCGAGCGGATCGACCCCGAGCCCATGTTCGACGAAGCGGCGGCCCCGGAGATCGCCATCGCGGTCGCAAGATCGAGGCCCAGCGCGACCTTCTCGAACGCCGGTGTATTCGCATAGCCGGTGGCCTCGCTGCCGACGTGCAGCGGCGAGAATATGAAGAAATCAGCGTTCCGTCCCCGCCGATTGGCGAAGTCGGATCCTTGGATGTTCAGGGCGGCGTTGATGATGGGATATGGCGAGGCCAGGCTGCTTTTTTTCGATGTCGTGACCGTCATCGCTCCCGCTGGATCGACGCCGTAGTCCAACTGATGCAGCAGACCGCTCAGCTTCTCCTCGTCGAGCGGAAGGAAATCCCTCCCCTGGTCCAGGCTCGGCATGTTCCGCGACGGCTCCCCGTCGGCGTAGTAGAGCGGATTGAACAAGAAGGCCTTGCTGAGGCGATCACGATAGAGCCGGTGCAGCGAATTGGCATTCGGCCCGAGGATCCACGACAGGCTGAATAGGGCCGAGCCCGAGAAGAAGTAGAGCAGCACCATCCGCCAGCTGACACTGTTGCCGAACTGGTACTTCGACCAAGTGAATGTGCCCGGGGACTGCAATGACGCAACGGAAAACAGCCATGGGGGGATGTGCGAGATCGGCCCCACCGGCTTGGAGGCGACGACCTTTGCTTCGCTATTGGTGATCTCTGCCGAGAGCTTACGCGTCGCCGAGTCGAACTGGACATTTCCCTTGACGTCGACACCGGCCGCGGGCGGCACGGGTTGCACGCCAGCCGCTCCCCACTCCTCGATCATGGGGTATTGGCGGTAGGCGGCGTCGAGCGTCTTGTCGTTCGCGATGCCCCAATAGCAAAGATAGAGATATCCGACCCAGATCAGTAAGGGCAGCGCCAGTCCCGCGACAAGCACGGCTGCTTTCGCCGCATGGGCGAGCAGGCGTGGGCCAAGGTCCGAGGCGCCGGCGCCCTTCAGCAGGTCGGCGAATTGCTGCCGGAACAGCGTGACGGCCGCCGCAACCGGCGCAGTAATGGCCGCAAGCGATTGGAGCCATTTGATTGCAACACCCCCAATGATGCCGCCGGACTGAGCCGTGTTGGCGTCGGCGAGGTCGAACATCTGGGCGATCATGAAGGGCTGAAATTCGAAGAAGCAGATGGCGGCAAGCAGAACGAGATAGGTCGCGCCGACAGTCGACGGATAGCCGCGGAATTCACCTCCCTTGGTCGACGAAATCGAGCGCAGCACCGCCCAGCCGAAGAAAAGCACGAGGCCGAGCAGGAGCGCTGCAAGCGAAAGCCCAAAGTGATCGACGTTCAGGCAGCTGGCGATCGCGCAGATGAGTCCCAGCGCAAACGCAAGACCGGCCAGGTAGCGAAAAAGCTCGCGCCGCCCGAATTTGAAAAGGCGCCCGACCAACAAAAGCAGCAAGGCGGCAACAAGGCCGCCAAGAAAGAAGGCAGGCATCAATCCCAGGCTGGAGAGGGGACCAAGATTGCTGGTGTCGTCGACGCTCAGCCCGAAGAAATTGGTCGTATAGAGTGACGAGCGTGCGGCGTTGGACAGGATCGTGATCACGGCAACGAGCAGTACGACCGGCAGCGTCAGGCTCAGATTGGCAACGAGTCCACGCACGACGATTGCGACGCCGGTGATCAGATCTCGCGCGCCGGCCGGAACGAGGTAGTTCGAGTAGTTCCGGATATGGCCCACCGCAGGCGTGTCACTGATCTCATTGGCGCTCTCGGCGCCAGGTGTCGGCGTGCTTCCGAACACGAAATTCTGCGCCCGCGTCATGGTCGCCGTGAACGAACAGCCGGTGTAACCGCCGCCCGATACGGTCGACAGATAGTCGATGTGCTTGATCAGCCCGTGGTGATTGAAAGCCTGCAAGACGCCGAGGCAGATTGCGGAGGATCGGATTCCGCCGCCCGACAACGCAAGGCCGACCGTGTCGATCGCCTTTTCGTCGCCAGGGTATGCGACGGGATCTATGCCTTGGGCGCGGCGGCGGTTGTTGATGGCTGCGAGCTCGCGCTTGACGATCTTGCGGTGCTGCGTCCCCCACAGCTGCTGTTCCTCCACAGCCCGTGGCGGCTCCACCTTGGGGTCTGGGGCACTGATCCTGGCCATGTTCGCCTCCCTGGCAAAGCACACCACGACGATCAACAATCACAGATTGCATTACAGGCCGAAACCGCCCGCAAGAATTAGTCTGGCTTTAGGCACAAACGTTCAATGTGCAGGGCGGGAACTATACAACCGGCATCGCCCGTCGCCGGAACAACAGGACACTCGGACGGCCGACCCGACCTGCTCGCTGCAGCGCCGAAGACGGCGCGGCTCAGCCCATCGCTTCCAGCTCGTCGATCATGCCGGCGATGACGCTCAGGCCTCCGTCCCAGAACTTTGGATCCTTGGCATCGAGCCCGAACGGCCGCAGCAGCTCGGAATAATGCTTGGTCCCGCCGGCGGCGAGCATGTCGAGATAGCGCTCGGCAAAGCCTTCGGCCGCGTTCTCGTAGACGGCGTAGAGCGAGTTCACCAGACAATCGCCGAACGCATAGGCATAGACGTAGAACGGCGAATGGATGAAGTGCGGGATGTACATCCAGTAGTTCTCGTAGCCCGCTTTGATTTCGATTGCCGGCCCGAGGCTCTCGCCCTGCACCGAGAGCCAGATCTCCCCGAGCCGCGTCGCGGTGAGCTCTCCGTTCTTGCGTTCGGTGTGGACCGCGCGCTCGAAGGAATAGAACGCGATCTGCCGCACCACGGTGTTGATCATGTCCTCGACCTTGCCGGCGAGCAGCGCCTGGCGCTGCTTTGCGCTTTTGGTCTGCGCCAGCAGCCGCCGGAAGGTCAGCATCTCGCCAAACACGCTTGCGGTCTCCGCCAGCGTCAGCGGCGTCGGCGCCATCAACGCGCCGTTCCTGGCCGCCAGCACCTGGTGCACGCCGTGGCCGAGCTCATGGGCGAGCGTCATCACGTCGCGCGGCTTGCCCTGGTAGTTCATCAGCACGTAGGGGTGCGCGGACGGCGTGGTCGGATGCGAGAAGGCACCCGGCGCCTTGCCCGGGCGCACCGGCGCATCGATCCAGCGGTCGGTAAAGAAGCGCTCGGCGATGTCAGCCATCTTTGGCGAGAAGCCGCGATAGGCGGTGAGCACCATGTTTCGCGCGTCGGGCCAGCCGATCACGTCGGTCGCCGCAAAAGGCAGCGGCGCGTTGCGGTCCCAATAGGCCAGGCGCTTCCTGCCGAACCAGCGGGCCTTCAGCGCGTAGTAGCGATGCGACAATTTTGGATAGGCCGCGCGCACCGAGGCGACCAGCGCATCCACCACCTCGCGCTCGACGCGGTTGTTGAGATGCCGGGAATCCGCCACGTCCTTGAAGCCGCGCCAGCTGTCGGAGATGTCCTTGTCCTTGGCCAGAGTGTTGGTGATCAGCGCAAAGGTGCGCTCATTCGCCTTGAAGGTCTTTGCGAGCGCCTCTGCCGCGGCCTTGCGCTTGGCGCCGTCGCGGTCCTGCAACAGATTGAGCGTCGGCTCGATCGCGAGCTCCTTGGACCCGACCTTGAAACGCAGGCCCGAGATGGTTTGGTCGAACAGTCGGTTGAAGGCTGAATAGCCGGTCTGCGCCTTCTCCAGGAAGAGCTGCTCGAGCTTGTCGTCGAGCTGGTACGGCTTCTCCTTGCGCAGGTCCTCGATCCAGGGACGGTAGTGCGCGAGCTCGGTGGCCTGCATCGCGCGGTTCAAAATATCGTCATCGACGCGATTGAGCTCGAGCGCGAAGAACAGCAGATGCGTCGATGCCGCCGTCAGGCGCTCGGAAACGTCGCCGTAAAACTTTGAAATCGCAGAGTCCACGCTGTCGCCGGCATGAACGAGGCCGGCGTACGAGCCGAGCCGGCCGGCGAGGTCGTCGATCGCCTCATAGCGTCGCACGGCTTCGGCGAGCCATTTTCCGCCATCTTCCTTTGCTGTTCCTGTTGCGAGCTTGCCCTTGTAGTCCGTCTCGAACGCGACGCAATCGGCATCCATCTTTTCGAGATCGCGCGCCACTTCCGGCGCATCGATCCCGGAATAGAGGTCGGCGAGGTTCCACTCCGGAAGCTTGCCGGTCTTGCTCGCAGGCTTGGCGGGTGAAGGCTTGGCGGGTGAAGGCTTGGCGGGTGAACGCTTGGAGGGTTTTGCCTTGGCTGCGGATGTCTTGGTGTTCGGCTTGCGGAGAGCGGGCTTGCTAGCGGCGGACTTCTTAACTGCAGACTTGGAGCGCGAATTCATTGTGTGGGAAACCTGTGTTCAACAAGCGCGACGGCGGGCGGGGGCATCAGGATTTAACAGTGCGTTAATCGGCTTCGGCCAGAGTGCCCCGATTCGAGACAGATAGTAGTAGCGTGCGGGGAACACCATGGCTGCCAGTATTTTGATCGCCGACGACGACGCTGTAGCCCGCCGGCTGGTCGAAAACATGGTGCAGAAATGCGGCTATGAGACGATCGTGGTGGACTCCGGCGACGCGGCGATTGCCGCCCTCACCGCCCCTGACGCGGCCATCGACGGCGTCATCCTCGATCTCGTGATGCCCGG
The DNA here is from genome assembly GCF_055811355.1 of Bradyrhizobium sp. WSM4873. Lineage (NCBI taxonomy): Bacteria > Pseudomonadati > Pseudomonadota > Alphaproteobacteria > Hyphomicrobiales > Nitrobacteraceae > Bradyrhizobium > Bradyrhizobium sp. WSM4873. The sequence continues at coordinate 106,564 of NZ_JBVVPS010000025.1, forward strand.
CCTCGACGGCATGGGCGTGCTGGCGAAAATCCGCGAAGCGGGTCTCAGCATCCCCGTGATCGTGCAGACGGCCCATGGCGGCATCGACAATGTGATCTCGGCGATGCGCGCGGGCGCGGCCGATTTCGTGGTCAAGCCGGTCGGCCTGGAGCGGCTCCAGGTCTCCCTTCGCAACGCGCTCAATTCGTCCGCGCTCAAGGGCGAATTGCAGCGCATCCGTCACAGCCGCGAGGGCCGGCTGACCTTCTCCGACATCATCACCCGCGCCGAGGCGATGGCGGGCGTGATGCACGCGGCGCAGAAAGCCACCAACTCATCGATCCCGGTGCTGATCGAGGGCGAGTCCGGCGTCGGCAAGGAGATGTTCGCGCGCGCCATTCATGGCAGCGGCGAGCGCAAGGCAAAACCGTTCGTCGCGGTCAATTGCGGCGCGATCCCCGACAACCTGGTCGAGTCCATCCTGTTCGGTCACGAGAAGGGTGCCTTCACCGGCGCCGCCGAACGCCACACCGGCAAGTTCGTCGAAGCCCATGGCGGCACGCTGTTCCTGGACGAGGTCAGCGAGCTGCCGCTGGCCGCGCAGGTCAAGCTGCTTCGCGCGCTCCAGGAAGGCGCGGTCGAGGCGGTCGGCGGCCGCAAACCCGTGAAGGTCGACGTCCGCATCATCTCGGCGACCAACCGCAGGCTGCTTGAGCGGGTCAAGCAGGGCCACTTCCGGGAAGATTTGTTCTACCGCCTGCACGTGCTGCCGCTGACGATCCCATCGCTGCGCGCGCGGCGCGAGGACATTCCGCATCTGCTCAGGCATTTCCTGGCGCGCTTTGCCGCCGAGGAGAACCGCCCCATCACCGGCATCAGCGGCGAGGCCGTTACGCACCTCGCCCAGCTCGATTGGCCCGGCAACATCCGCCAGCTCGAAAACGCGGTCTACCGCGCCGTGGTGATGAGCGACGGCGACCAGCTTGGCCTTGACGACTTCCCCCTGATCGCCTCGCAGCCGCATCCCGGAACAGACATTCCGACGGCTCCGCTGATGCTGGAGCCGATCGCGGCCCCCTCCGTCATATCAGGTAATGAAATACCGATCGCGCCACTGCCCTTGGCGGGCGCCCTCTCAATGCTGACCGCGACCGGCGAAGTCCGGCCGCTGGAGGAGATCGAGAACGAGATCATCCGCTTCGCGATCTCGCATTACCGCGGGCAGATGTCGGAGGTCGCCCGTCGCCTCAAAATCGGCCGGTCCACCCTCTACCGCAAACTCGATGAGGCAGGGGTTCCCGGCCATGGCGGCAAAAGCGGTGAGGAGACGCACTGAGCCTGACGCGAACGGAGGTTCGTCCGGGCGGAGCGATACGACTGTAAGCCGTTCGTACGACGACGGAATTCGACTGCGATTTGAACCGTGACTTGGAAGTGACAGACACAGGGAAAAGCGCGTGTCAGAAGCGCACAATCCGTTGCCAAGAGGCTTGCTTGAAGTCAGTTTGTCGTGAGTTGTCCCGGGTAGCGCTGGCTGCGAAATCGGGGCCTGTATATCGTCTGCGTAGGATTCGTTGCGTGCAGGCGTGCAACTTTCGAGAGGCCGGCGCGGTTTAGCCGAAGCTCAATAGGCGATAACGAAGCTGTTCCACGGGGGACAGTTCACCCGAGGGGTGCGACACAATGCGTGACTGTTTGAACCACCGTGCAGGCTTTGACCGCGTCTTGATGACGGTCGCGGCGACCTTCCTCACGGTATCGGCCAGCTCGGCCCTTGCGCAGGATCAGGCGCGCAGCAGCGCTGCCGAGCTCGCGATCGAAGCCGCGATCCCGCGCCCCGAACCCGCAAACGTCCCGCCCCCGACCGCATCCGACATCAAGCTCGACACCACCGCCACGGTTCAGGACTCGGCAAAGGAGCCGGTCAAGGAACCCGTGAAGGCCGAAGCCGCTCCCGCGCCGGACAAGGTCGAGACCAAGCCTTCCGACGTCGCCACCACGCCGGCGACCGAGGCGCCGAAGAGCGAGACGGCGAAGACCGAACCTGCCAGGACCGAACCTGCCAAGGCCGACACGGCGACAACGCCGGCCGCGCCCGCCACCGCTGCGGCTTCGGAGCCGGTGAAGGCCGCGAGCAACATTCCCGCGGCCGACCAGCCGGTCGCTGACAAGCTCAAGGACATCATTGGCGCCAAGACTGCGCGCTATTTCGACCGCAAGAACGAACGCGCGGCGATCGAGAAGTTTTACGGTGCACGCGACTTCGCGCCGGTCTGGACCCAGGGCGGCAGCCTGACCGCGGCGGCCAAGGGCGTGATCGCACGACTGAAGGATGCTGCGTCCGACGGTCTCAATCCCGCCGACTACCCGCTGCCGGACTTCGCGGCCGCCACGACACCCGACACGCTTGCCGATGCCGAGCTCAAGCTCACCGCCAGCATGTTCGACTATGCGCGCCAAGCCCAGAGCGGCCGCATGCACTGGTCGCAGGTCAGCGGCGACATCCTCTATCCCGAGCATCCGGTCGATCCGAACGAGGTGCTCGCCAAGGTCACGACCGCAGCCGACGCCTCCGCGGCGCTCGACAGCTACAATCCGCCGCAAAAACTCTACAAGGAGCTGAAGGCGAAGCTCGCGGAGCTCCGCGGCCAGGGTAACGGCCCGGTGATCGAGATCGCCGATGGTCCGGCGCTGAAATACACCCCGGCCCGCAAGAAGCAGGCTGAAATCGTCGTTGAAGATCCGCGCGTGCCGCAGCTGCGCGCCAAGCTCGGCATCGCCGAGAACGCCAACGACACCCGCTATGACGCGGCGGTCGCCGAAGCCGTGCGCAAGTTCCAGAACAGTGCCGAGCTCAAGGCGACCGGCATCCTCGACGACAAGACCGTCAAGGCGATCAACACTCCGAAGCGCGACAAGCAGATCGACGTGGTGCTGGTGAACATGGAGCGCTGGCGCTGGCTGCCGCGCGACCTGGGCGTGCCCTCGCTCGGCGATGCCTACGTCATCCTCAACATTCCCGACTACACGCTCAAGGTGATGCAGCGCGGCCAGCAGGTCTGGACCACCCGCGTCGTCACCGGCAAGCCCGGCACGCATGCGACCCCGCTGCTCACCGAGACGATGAAGTACATCACGGTCAATCCGACCTGGAACGTGCCGCCGTCGATCGTCTACAACGAATATCTGCCGGCGCTTCAGCAGGACCCGACCGTGCTCCAGCGCATGGGTCTCAAGCTCGAGCAGAACCGCGACGGCTCCGTGCACATCTCGCAGCCGCCCGGTGAAGCCAATGCGCTCGGCCGCATCCGCTTCAACTTCCCGAACAAGTTCCTGGTCTATCAGCACGACACGCCGGACAAGAACCTGTTCGCCCGGGACGAACGCGCCTTCAGCCACGGCTGCATGCGCGTGCAGAACCCGGATCAGTACGCCTCGGTTCTGCTCAACATCGCGATGCCGAACGAGAAGTACACGCCGGAGCGCGTGCGCAGCATGTACGGTAAGAGCGAGATCGACCTGAAATTCCCGACCCCGATCCCGGTCAACATCACCTATCAGACCGCATTCGTGGACGATGGCGGCAAGCTGCAATTCCGCAAGGACGTCTATGGCCGCGACGCGACCATGATCAACATCCTGAAGAACGGTCGCGGCAAGGATCTCGAGAACGTCGTCGCGCACTCCCAGCCGAGCTATTCACGCCCGGCAACGACGCTGCCGAACGGAGTGTTGGCAGCAAACAATGGCGGCTCGTCCGGCCCGAATTTCTTCGAGCGGCTGTTCGGCGGTGGGGCCCCTGCCCAGCCGCCGGCCCCAGTCGGCCGCAAGCCCCAGCGGGTGTTCACTCGCTGAGTCCTGCTCAGCGTGTCACTTCTTGAAATTCCGCAATAAAATCAGCGACCTCATCCTCTGGTTGGGGTCGCTTAACGTTAACCATTCTCCACCTGACGTCGGGCAGCGGGCGTTTTTTTGCCACACTCACCCGGTTAGGATTGTAGTCTGACTTGGTTTGGGGGGCGAGAAGGTCAACCTCGAATTAACCTTCTCGCTTTAACAAAGCGTTCATCCTCTTTCGCGCGCTAACGGGGTTAGCGGGAGAGTCCATTTTGAACGCTGGTCGACTGGGTGGGCTCTAACGTGCTGACTGGAATCGCACGCCAATTCGCTGTGCTGTCGTTGTCCCATGCGGGAGTGAAGGCCGGATCCCGGATCGGCCTCGCTGCCGTATTGCTGCTTGCTGCCGCGGGTTCGGTTCACAACGCCGCCGCGCTCAACGAGACCAAGACGCTCTCCTTTCACCACACCCATTCCGGCGAAGACCTCACCGTCACCTTCAAGCGCGACGGGCGCTACGACGAAGCGGCACTGAAGCAGCTCAACCATTTCCTGCGCGACTGGCGCACCCAGGACGAGACGGTCATGGACCGTCACCTCTTCGATATCCTCTGGGAAGTCTATCGCGACGTCGATGCCAAGCAGCCGATCCAGATCATCTCCTCCTACCGCTCGCCCGCCACCAACGCCATGCTCCGCCGCCGCTCCTCCGGCGTGGCGCGCTTCAGCCAGCACATGCTGGGGCATGCGATGGACTTCTACATCCCGAACGTGCCGCTGGAGCAGATCCGCTTCGCCGGCCTGCGCCTCCAGCGCGGCGGTGTCGGCTTCTACCCGACCTCCGGCTCGCCGTTCGTACATCTGGACACCGGCAGCATCCGGCATTGGCCGCGCATGACGCATGACCAGCTCGCCCGGGTCTTCCCGGACGGACGCACCGTCCATGTCCCGACCGACGGCACGCCGCTGAAGGGCTATGAGCTCGCCAAGGCCGAGATCGAGCGGCGCGGCAGCGGCGAGGATTCCGGCAGCAAGTCGAATTTCTTTGCCAGCCTGTTCAAGGGCAAGCCGGCTCCGATCGCCACGAGCAACGACGAGGATGACGAGGGCGCGCCCGCTCCGGCCGCGAAGCCTGTCGCGCCGACCGTGGTCGCCGCCGCGACCAAGCCGGCCGATCCGGTGCCGACGCCGCGCGCCAAGCCGTCAGTCGCGGCGACGATTCAGCTCGCCTCAGCCGATGCGCAGATGGTCGCGCTGCCCAAGTCGAAGCCAGCGCCCGTGGCTGACAAGCCGGCCGCCGGCAAATCTGCTGACGCAAAGCCTGAGACCCCTGCCGACATCATCAATGCCCGCGGCTTCTGGGACGCCCCGGCTACGCCGCAGCAGGCGACGCCAGCTCAAGTGGCTGCGCTGAAGGCACGGCAGGCGCTTGCCGCCGCCACCGATCCGCAGCCGACCGCGAGTGTGTCCAGCGCCGCCTATCAGGCCCTGGCCTACGCGCCGGCGTCCGCCTCCCCCGTCGACCGCGCCAATGTCGTCGCCGCCTCCGCGCCGATCCCGCGCTCCGCCCGTCCCGCCGCCGCGTCGCGCAACGTTGCGCCCGCGACCGAGATCAACACGGTGGTCGGCAAGCGCGTCGACGGCATGGTCGCAACCGCGACCCGGCTCTCCGCAGCCAAGGGCGAAAGCATCTGGCTCAAGATCGTGATGCTATCGCCGAGCGCCAGCCGCGCGATGTCGGTCACGCTGATGGGCGAGCTCGACACGGCCGCAATGCGCGCCTACTTCGTCAAGCCGCAGTCCGTGATCGCCATGGGTTTTGCCGACGATCCGATGCAGGGCCTGTCCTGCGACAGTTTCTCGGGCACCGCCACCGCCAAGCTCGAGACGACGTCCTTCGTCATGCGGACCGCCGCGCTGCGCTGAGGCTGATAAGCCGCGCCCTTACCAAAATCTCTGTCGTCGTCCTGGCAAAGGCCAGGACCCGTACCGCGTGATCCATCTGGCTCACGCGGTACGGATACCAAGCGACGAATTTTCGCCAAACTGCTCCCTGGGATAATGGGTCCTGGCCTTCGCCAGGACGACACCGGGGCTCAGATCATCCCCAGCGCTTGCATGTAGGTCTCGAGGATCGTCTCGGCCTCGGCGCGCTCGTTCGGGTCCTGCTTGCGCATGCGCACGATGGTGCGCAGTGCCTTGACGTCGTAGCCGTTGCCCTTGGCCTCGGCGAACACGTCGCGGATGTCGTCGGAGATCGCCTTCTTCTCTTCCTCCAGCCGCTCAATGCGCTCGATGATGGACTTGAGCTGGTCCTTGGCAAATTTCGTCGCGGGCTCGTCGTCGCGGACGGCGGCGGAGGTGGCCATCTTGGTACTCCCAATGGAACTGGCAAAACGAGGTGACGCCGGCATCCTCACCGCGCGTGCTGGTTAGACCCTTAGGGTTCGGATCACTCGCGTTCAAGGCAGCATCGCGCTCGTCCACAGCGCGCCCACACCTTCCTTGGGCGCGTTGAAGAAAGCTGTTGTGTGATGCGACTCAAGGGCACCGCATATCGGGCTGCCGGCGAGGCCGTTCAGTGCCCGGGATGAACCTTCTTCATGGCATCGAGCTGCTCAGGCGTGGCCGCGCCCTGGTATTTCGCCTTCCAGGCCTCGTAGGGCATGCCATAGACGGCTTCCCGGCTCTCATCCTTGCTCAAGGCGACGCCTTGGGCGTCGGCGGCGTCCTTGAGCCAGTTGGACAGGCAGTTGCGGCAGAAGCCTGCGAGATTCATCAGGTCGATGTTCTGGACGTCTGTCCGCGTCTTCAAATGATCGACCAGGCGCCGGAAAGCGGCAGCCTCGAGTTCCGTTCTGGTTTTGTCGTCGATTGCCATGGCTGGATCCCTCGGCTTTGCGAGTTGGCTGTGATCTGGATGGGTCACCCTTACGAGATCAGGTGGGGCCTGTCACAGATTTTGCCATATCGCGGCGCAAAGGGGCGCGAAGCCGGCTTCGGGCAGTTCCCGGGCCCTACGCCAAATCGTCAATGATCTGATATAGCTTCCGCGACAATGATCGCCGAATCTCCCCGCTCCCGCCTTCGCCTGCTCGCCCGGTTGGTCCCGGTGCTGGTGGTTGGCCTGCTGTGCCTCTGGGCCAGCCCGGCCTCCGCCGATTTCCGGCTTTGCAACAACACGTCGAGCCGCGTCGGCATCGCGCTGGGCTACAAGGATGCCGAGGGCTGGACCACCGAAGGCTGGTGGAACATCTCGTCGCGCTCCTGCGAGACGCTGCTGCGGGGAACGTTGGTGGCCCGCTTCTATTACATCTACGCCATCGACTATGACCGCGGCGGCGAATGGTCGGGCCAGGCTTTCATGTGCTCGCGCGACAAGGAGTTCACCATCCGCGGCACCGAGGATTGCCTCGCGCGCGGCTATGACCGGACCGGCTATTTCGAGGTCGATACCGGCGAGCAGCGGGCCTGGACGGTGCAGCTCACCGATGCCAACGAGCAGCCGTCAAAGCAGCAGCGCGTACCCGGCCTCCCCGGCCCGGTTGGCCCGGGGGTTCCGGGTTTGCCCAATGGCCCGCCCGGTGGTACGC